>JAFLTU010000039.1:0-11662 GCA_022509125.1 Muribaculaceae bacterium
GATTCGAACTGGTGTGAACGGTTTTGCAGACCGGTACCTAACCACTCGGACATGGCACCATTTTAAGAAAGCCTTTCCTCTTTCCGACTGCAAATTTAATAAAAAATCATTTACTATGCAATAGGTCCCGAATGAAGTGGAAATAGCGAGGTCGAAATATTGTCTCATAATTTTTAATGAGCATCTTATATTTTATCCAAAAACGAATTTCAAATGTCATCCCCGGTTTGAACCATTTATAATTAAGATTGTTAATAATTTAGACAACCAAGTTAACAATCAAATAAAACAAAAAAATAGAATGGAAGAAAAGAAAGTAACAGTGACTCCGTTGATCAATGCAAAAGTGCCGGAGTTTAAGGTTCAGGCCTACCATAACGGTGAATTCAAAACAGTGACCGACAAGGATATTGAGGGTAAATGGGCAATCTTCTTCTTTTATCCCGCTGACTTCACTTTTGTATGCCCCACTGAGCTTGAAGACCTTCAAGACAAGTATGCAAAATTGAAAGAAATGGGTGTGGAGGTTTATTCCGTCAGCACCGACTCTCATTTTGTGCACAAGGCATGGCATGACACTTCAGAGAGGATAAAGAAAATCGAATATCCAATGCTGGCCGATCCGACAGGACTTCTTGCCCGCGCATTTGGAGTGATGATTGAAGAAGACGGCATGGCTTATCGCGGCACTTTCGTGGTGAACCCTGAAGGCTATGTTAAGATTGTGGAAATCAACGACAACAACATTGGTAGAAATGCTGATGAATTGTTGAGAAAAGTTGAGGCCGCCCAATTTGTAGCCGCCCATCCCGGCGATGTCTGCCCGGCTAAATGGAAGAAAGGAGCCGAAACGCTCCAGCCGAGCATCGACCTTGTGGGTAAACTTTAATCAGAGTGAAAACGCAGAAAATATGACTACAAAACGCTGCCCACAAGGACAGCGTTTTTAAATATTGTTATCTATGAATCTTGATCAGAATGTTTTGGCTCAGGTGAAACAGATTTTTTCCACCCTCAGCCATGATTATATTTTCAAGGTGACCTGCAACAGCGCCTCCGACACAGGTAAAGAGATGATAGAATTCTTTACCCAGTTTTCCACCACCTCTCCCCGTCTCGCCATTGAAGTGGAAGATATCAACAGCGATAAGGCCGTGGCATATTTAAAGCGCGACGGGGTGCCGACGGGAATTTCCTTCCGGATGATTCCGGGAGGGCATGAATTCACCTCCTTGCTTCTGGCGGTGATGAACGCTGATGGACAGGGGAAGACTCTCCCCGACGAGGCAACCGTTTCAAGGATCAAACGCCTCAAAGGAGAGATAACGCTTCAAACCTATGCCACATTGGAATGCACAAATTGTCCCGACGTGGTTCAGGCCTTAAACCAGATGGCCCTCTTCAACGACAACATAGCCTCAGAAGCTATTGATGGAAATCTTGCAGTGGCCGAGGCAGAGGCCCTGGGAGTAAAATCTGTTCCGACCGTCTTTGCCAACGGAGAATTGCTTTGGGTCGGAAAAGGTTCTTTGGGAGAGATTCTTGACAAACTCGAAGAAAAATTCGGTAGCCGCGAAGATGCTGCCCCGGCGGTTGAAAAGGAATATGACCTGATCGTGGTAGGAGGGGGTCCCGCAGGTGCCGCTTCGGCAATATATTCGGCAAGAAAGGGAATCAAAGTAGCTGTGGTAGCTCAAAGGATCGGAGGTCAGGTGAAGGAAACTACGGGTATAGAGAATCTGGTTTCTGTTATCAGCACTACCGGTGAAAAATTGGCAAACGACCTGCGCCTCCATATGCAAGACTATGACATGGATATCTATGATTCGCGCACGTTGGAGGAAGTGGAACTCAAAGAGCCGGTGAAAACCGTAAGAGTTAAAGGGGGAGAAGTGTTCAAGGCTCCTCAGGTGATCATAGCCACCGGAGCAAGATGGAGACGCATGAATGTGCCCGGAGAGTCTGATTATATCGGCCATGGCATAGGATTTTGCGTGCATTGCGACGGACCCTTCTTTAAAGGCAAAGATGTGGCCGTTGTGGGAGGCGGCAATTCCGGAATCGAGGCTGCCATAGACTTGGCAAAGATATGCCGGCATGTCGATGTGTTTGAGTTTTTAGACACGCTTAAAGCCGACACTGTGCTTCAGGATAAAGTAAAGTCGCTTCCTAATGTGACGGTCCATTTATCTCAACAGGTGATGCAGGTGACAGGCGATGGTAAAACATTAGATGGGCTTGACGTCAAAGACAGGATAAGCGGCGAAATCAAACACTATGCCGAGAATGGAGTTTTTGTTCAAATCGGTCTTCAGCCCAATAGCGAGGTGTTTGTTCCTCAAGTGGGCTCCAATAGCCGCGGAGAGCTTACGGTAGATGCCTTTTGTCGCACAGATTTGCCGGGGGTCTATGCTGCGGGCGATGTCAGCAGTGTGCCCTATAAACAGATTATCATAGCCATGGGCGAGGGGGCCAAGGCGGCTCTTTCGGCCTTCGACGACAGAATCCGAACTTTGAATTGAATTTTGAGAAAGAGGGAGCGGTAATTTTTTTACCGCTCCCTCTTTAATTCAAGCAAAAATCTTCAGCCAATCTTCAGCTGTGTGAAGGTAAAAATCCTGGGGAAAGGGAGAGGAAAAAATCTTTAGCCGTGTGAGGACGAAGTCCGAAAATCCCGCCCCGAAATCTCTTCAGCCAATTTATTCATCTCCAGGCAGACCTCTCTAAAAGAACCTGACCATGCCTCGTTTGGAGCTATAATTAATAATTTCCCATCGCTGCAAAGATCAAAATTATGTTTTGCCGGTTTAAAAAGCTCTGAAAATGGCTCCGATTGAATTAAAATAAACTTCCCCCCTTCCTTTTCAGCCAAATCCCTTATTCTCTTCTCTGCCATAGAAATAAAAGGAGAAACCAAAACCCCTCCTCCCTCGGCTATACGCAACCATTCGTATTCAAGCTTTTCATTTTCTTCTACCGAATTCCTGCGATGAATGACCACCTGCGATTTAAATGGATTTTGCAATAAAAAATGGTTGCCATAAATAGAATATGTTTTATCCCCGATTTTTATTTCGTCAATTCTTTTAAAAAACTCCGGGTATTGAATTCTCATTGCCAATCGATGAGGATTTTCCCTTATATATTGATAGATGATATCAAAATCCCGACCCCAATATATTATTTTATCTGTGTAATTTGGTTGGAAAATTTCCTCTCCAAGAATTTCTCTTTTATCCTGCGAAGAGATATTCTTAGCTATATTTCCTTTTAACTGACCGATATAATATCCCAGATGCTTCTCAGAGCGTTCTTTCACCTGAAGAAAAATATGCACATGGTCAGGCATGACCATATGTTGATATACTTTGAGAAAAGGGAATTGATGGGATAAGTTGAAAAGGGCATGATTTATAGCTTTTCCATATTTATTCCATTCCATTTCCGCAGCCCCCACATTTCCGGGTGGAATATTGGCATCTCCGACGATACGGCCAAATCTCTCAAATCCCGGTTGTTTCTTAAGAATGATATGATACCGGCAGGGAGAATAATAATCATGGCCTCTTTTCCTGCGACAATAACTATGGATAAAATCCTCTTTGTAATTTTCGCATTTCATGCTCTCACGGCTAAAGATTCAGTTTTGGAGTTCAAAATAACAAAAATTCCCAAAAATAATGAAAAACCCTTGGCAAAAATCCTCAGCCAATCTTTAGCCGGAGAGGAGAATAAATCCTCGGGAAAGGAAGATAGAAAAATTCTTCAGCAAATCTTTAGCCGGAGAGGAGAATAAATCCTCTGGCAAGGAAGAAGGAGAAAAATCTTCAGCAGGAGAGGAGAAAAAATCTTTAGCTGTGTGAGGACGAAGTCCGAAAATCCTTATTTGCTAATTTAAAGGCTGAACAATTGGAGCTAACCTATTAATAATTTGGAAAATGAATAAAGATTCATTAAATTTGCAATCAACAGCATACCGCTACGGAGCCTCCGGTATGGGGGAAACGCGGGCGGGTGGCAAACATATTGGCAAAAAGCGTTTATCGCGCTAATTCTTGACGTATAGAAACTTAGCAACTTTCAATTCCAAGTCAAGGATTGAGCAACGGTAGGCGCCTTTCATGGTATGATAAATTTAGTTGAGACATGGTTCGTCCTGTCTGCGACTTTATAGCGTCATATCAGCGTGAGGCTCCTGTTGCTCGTTCCAACTTGGAAGGGCAATGCTAAGGCCTCTATACGTGGGAGCGAGCAATGATATTGGCTCTCACGCTTTTTTTATTGCCATAAAGTCATTTGGTCGCTGAGAGTTCGACTCACTAAAAAGACAAAAAAAGACATTAGGAATTTATTCGAACTCATTCTAATTTAGCGACAAAAATGAAAAAGCAAGATAGAAAAGAAAAATTCTACCGGATCATAGGGATCGACCCGAATGATGATTACACCTTAGAGGATCTCGCCGATAATTACCTGCGGGCTATTCATCCCCCTTTCTGCAGGGAGGATGACGGAGAGGAAACCACTATTTATCGGGGATTAAGACGCCACCTTTCGAGCCTCAACTCCACTTTAGAATATATTTGTGGCGAAAAGAACCCGACAGTTTTAACCGACACCACCAAATATAAATATAATTCCCACCAATGGATACTTCGGTTAAAAAAGAATATGGGCCTTACCAACATTTTACTGTCTAAATTTAGCGGTATAACAGGCCTGGCATGTAAGGACTTTGAAGATCTCAGGGATGAAGTTGAAACCCAAAAAGAACCGGGATTTGGGAATACAGGTATCTACGACTTTTCATTGAGGTTTGCATATAAAAATTCCCCTCATCTTCTCCCGGAAAAATTTGTCTATCTGCATGCGGATCCATATTGGTCGGCACAATATTTACATTACATAGGAGAAATCACAGCTCCTTGGAAAAGAGGGATGTATAATGTAGAAACTACGGCCTTCCGCACTCTGTCCGGCAAATTAGGGATGGAGGCAATGGATATAGAGCATTTCTTGTGTCTTTACCATGATTATATCTATAACCTTGCTTGTAGAAAGCCTTACTATTACCCGCTTCCTCCTCGAAAACATAAATAAAAAACTAATAGAATCCAAGATGATAAAAATAGATTCCAATTTTCTTAATCCTATAAAGACTCTTTGCGGAGTAGTGCTATTGTGTTTCTCATTGCCCCTCTTTGCCAAAGACGGGGATGATTTCACTTACGACGGCGTCATTTACACCGTCATTTCAGAATCGGAAAAGACATGCCGCACAAAAGCCGGGGATCTGGCACAATCCAAAGCCGGAAATGACTTTTCCGGAGAACTGGAAATTCCTGCAAAGGTGTTCTTTAATGGAGAAGAATACTCAGTAATTGAAATAGGATCTTTATCTTTTTATGATAATAGAAATATAACTTCCCTCAAGTTAAATGCCAATATAAAAATTATTGGAGAACAGGCTTTTTACCTTTGTCTTGGCTTAACCGGGTCACTAAAGATCCCCGATTCAGTAATTACAATTGGAGATAACGCTTTTAGAAATTGCTATGGTTTAACAGGATCACTAAAGATTCCTGATTCGGTAATTACAATTGGAGAACATGCTTTCCTTTATTGCCACGGCTTCAATGGGACTCTAACTTTAGGAAATTCATTGCAAACCATAGGTTATGATGCTTTCGGTAACTGTGAAGGGTTCACTGGCTCTCTAAAAATCCCCGATTCAGTCACTTCAATTGGAACATGTGCTTTTGACGGTTGCAAAGGTTTTGATGGGACACTGACCATCCCCAATTCAATTAAAACGATTCGTGCACGCACTTTTAATAACTGTGGCTTTACGGGCACTCTAAAGATCCCGGAATCTGTAACTACAATTGGAGATATGGCTTTCAATTATTGTTCTGGTTTTACAGGAGACCTCAAGATACCTGATTCTGTAATTTCAATTGGAGAAGGTGCTTTCTATAATTGTAACGGTTTTAATGGCACCTTGACAATAGGAAACTCCATTACGGATATTCCAAAGGAAGCTTTCGGGTCTTGTGCAAATTTAACAGGATCATTAAATATCCCGGAATCGGTAATTACAATTGGAGAAAGAGCTTTCAGCTCCTGCAAAGGTTTCACAGGCCCTTTGATCATACCGAATTCTGTAAAAACAATTGGAGCAAATGCTTTCATATGGTGTCGATTCACAGGCCATTTGATAATTCCGGATTCAATTATTACTATTGGAGAAAGTGCATTTTATGAGGATTTTGGGGGTGAGGGGTATGAAAGCGTTACTATTGGTAAAGGAGTGAAGTCAATAGGTCGTCAAGCTTTTGTGAATATTAAGCAAGTAATCTCTTTGCCGGATAATCCTCCAATCATAAATCCTCAAACTTTTTACGTTTGGGAATATACCGAACCCCAAGTATATGTTTTAAATAAAAGTTCCTATCAAAAATATACAAATGCAGATGTATGGAAGGATTTTCAAAATATCGACTATCTATTAGAACCAAAAGAGTTGACATTGACTTCCTTATCCTTGGAAAATAAAACTAATAAATCTTCACTTAAAACCACAGAAACGTTAAACATTAAATGTGATGTCACTTCCACTGTTTCTCCAATTTTAAATGAGCCAATAGATTGTAGATATGACGTGTTATGGAGTGCCTTCCCCCAGAATTCAGTGACTTTTTCAGCTACAAATGAATTCGACAACTATGAAATGATTGCTTTAGTGGCCAATGATGCTTCTGGAGAGGTAAAGATTAAAGCTGAAATAGAAGATTATCCGGAAATTAATTATACATATACAATAAATGTCAGCCCTCTCAATTTGGGAGATGCCGATGATGACCGAGCAATAGATGTGGCCGATATCATCACCACAGCAAACTGGATCGTTGGAAAAAAATCTGATTCGTTCTGCTACATAAATGCTGATTCATATAAAGATTTCACCATCGATGTGGGAGATCTCACAGCCACCACAGATATAATTTTGGGCAAAACAAAAACTCGCGGCATTGAGGCCCAATCGTCGTCTGAATCTTTTGACATTGAAGACTCCCTTTCGGCCTCAATTTATACAGACCCCACAAATTCAGGGATAAGAATTGGTGTTTCTTTAAATGGCTCCGGATTCTATAAGGCTCTTCAGGCTGACATACCGATCCCTGAAGGTGTCGCAATTGAAAACGTAGAAGTAGGACCGATTGCTTCATCTCATTCATTGGTTTACAATATTCAGGAAGACCTTTTGAAAGTTGTGGTATTTTCAGCCGAGAATCGTTTGTTTGAGCCTTCTGAAGGTGAATTATTCTCAATTACATGCTCAGGCACCTTGCCTTATGGCGCCCTGTCGATCGACAACATAGTGGCTATTGGGGATGACTCCCAAAAGTATAATCTATCCTATGAAGGGGCCTCTTTAGGGATGACCACAGGAACCGACAATTTCAAAACCGAGTCTGTCAAGATAATCTCAGGCATTGGTTATCTGGAAATCTTTGCCCCGAAAGATCTTGAATTTAATATCTATAATCTCAAAGGAGGGCTCGAATATAGTTCTCACACCACTTCCACCCCTGCAAAAGTGAGATTATCAAAAGGATTCTATATAGTGAACATCGATAACAAAAATATTAAGACCATAATCAGATAATACAAAAAACAACTGCAATATGAAACGTTTAGCTATTTTATCATTAACAACCTTGTGTTGCGGCATTTTTGCTCTGCAATTGAATGCTGCAGAAGGTCTAAGTTTAGACAATTTCACCATCAAGGCCGGTGAAACAAAGACAGTGAAAGTCAATAAGACTTCCTCACAACCTACTACCTTTACAGGTTTTCAGTTTACTATCACTGCTCCGGAGGGGTTGACCATCGAATCTGTTTCCCCAAATTCCGGATTCAGCGGCAACTTCACATTCTCTTCGGCCGACAATGCTTCAGGAGACAAAGTCGTGATTCTTTATGCCCTTCCCAATGGATCCTCAGTGCCATCTTCAAATCTCACGGAGGGTATACTCGACATTACCCTGACAGCCTCGAAGGATGTGGAAGACAAGGATACTGAAACGCTTACATTTTCAAATGTGATTTTCACCGGAACAGATGTCAATTCCAATAAATTTACTTTTGAGAACAGTGTCTGCACTGTCACGTATGAGAATGAGGCCGTGACCGACGTTACTATTACTCCGGGAGCCGGGAATTCAGATCCTGACGATCCTGATAATCCTGACAATCCCGACGGACCCTATGGACAGGATCCAGACAACCAGGATCCGGAAAAACCAAACCCGGAAGATCCTGCATATCCAAAGCATGAAAGCAACAGTAGTAATTATTTTGAACTCTTTGTGGGGGAAACAATCACTTTCTCGGCCAATGTAAACGAAAACGCAACTTTGACTGAAATCACATGGGCTCCAAGTCAGAGCACCACGGATTTGGGAATCACGATTGAAGGCAATTCAATCACAATCGCTGCTAAAGCCATTAGCACCCAGGCCACAACGATTACAGCCACTGCGTATAATCAGACTGCAGCTGAGATTCAGGTGAAAGTTGTGCCAATGCCTATTATGAGTGTTTCGATAAATACTGATGCAGATAAGACCGACGTGGATATAGACTCCACTCTTCAGCTGAATGCTTTGGTAAAGCCATCGGTAACATATACAGGACCGGTGACTCTTGAATGGACAACAGAAGACGAATATATTGAAGTCAACGAATCCACCGGAGTAGTTACAGGTAAGAAGGCCGGTGAAGCCACTGTGACAGTAACGGCTCAAAGTGAAGGCGGCGATTCAAAGGATGCAACCATTCAAATAACAGTCAATCCCATAGTAGCCCAAAATGTAGCCATCACCTCATTATATCATGATAAACAAGCGGATCGCCATAACCTCAAAGTTGGCGACAAACTTGACCTTACAGCTACAGTGACTCCCGCCAACACTTCGTTTCCTGAAGTGGAATGGACAGTCAATCCTTCAAATATTGCCTCTGTGGAAGAGGGTATCCTGATTGCTAAAGAGAAAGGGAGTGCCACGGTTACAGCTACTGTTATCTCTACCAAGGGAGGAGCAAACCCGGTCAGCGCAACTTATGATATCACAGTTGAAGATGTTCTGTATGGCGATGCCAACGATGACAAGGCAGTTGACGTCAGCGACGTGATTGTGGTGGCTTATTATATTGTGGAGCTTCCGGCTGATAATTTCAGTTTCGTAAACGCCGACGTTATCCAAGACGATAAGATTGATATTGCCGACCAGCAAGAGATTAGTGATATTGCTTTAGGAATATCTAAAAATTATAATAATAATCAATTCGTAGGAAATGTCAATTCTTATATTTCCAATGATCATGTAGTGGCCGATGACTATAACGTGGGCAACGGCGGAAATATTGAGGTAGGTGTGAGACTTGAAAATGCTCCCGACTACAAGAGCCTCCAGGCTGACTTTGTTTTGCCTGAGGGCATGAAGGTGGCAACTGTAGCCCAAGGAAAAGCTTTGGACGGACACTCTCTAATGTATAATGTCACGGATGCCGGGATTCTCAAAGTGGTTCTTTTCTCAATGGATGGTAAGGCCTTCAAGGATGAAGCCCTTCCTTTGTTTACTATCATGGCTGACGTGGAGAGAAACTGCGGCAACTTAGAGATAGAGAATGTAATAGCACTTTCTACAGATTCCGATAAGTATGAACTTGAGGGAGAAGGAGGCACAAGGGTTGACATCGTTGGTATTGAAGGAGTCAATGCTAATGAACTTAACATTGTGGCAGGACATGGCTTCATTGAAGTGTCAGGCGAAACAGGCGGCAATATCGCTGTTTATGATATGACAGGAAAGACCCTTGGACACGCCTCCATGACTTCAAATACAACCCGCATCAATATGGCACCAGGCATCTATTTGGTAAAAGTCAATGATACTGCAAAACGGGTGATAGTTAAATAATAGACCTACCTTTAAAGTCAAAGCGGTATCCGAAAAATGCCGCTTTGACTTAATTTTTAATTTTTAGGTTATTACTCCTTAATTTAAAAAAAGTAAACAATTGATGAAACAAAAATTAAGGTTGCATATTTTTCTTGTGAGCTTTATCCTCTGTGGTCTATTTAAAGCAGAGGCGCAGTTTTCAGATAACTATGCTTTCAGTCTCACCTTTAATCCCTCTTCCCCGGAATTTGTTTTAGGACAGAAGACCGAGATCGGTGTCGTTTTGGGCAATGTTGGTTCCCAAGAAATTTCAGGTGTGCAGATCACACTGAATGTAGGTAACGACTATGAACTCACAAATCTACAGTTAGGTCAGGATTTGGAAGACACAAAATATATTGTGCAACCTGCTGATGGGTCTCGTCTTCCGAAAAATGGCGAGTTGTCGTTTATGCTTATTAACACTGATATTCTCAATAACCTTCCAATTTCAGGAGAGATCGTTAAATTAACTTTTGATTGTGTTGACAATAATCCTTTACAATCTAACATAAGTTTCAAGAAAGGAAGTGTGAAGATTACGGGATATCTTGGTTCCAATTATCTTGAAGATTCAGATGATATTTTATCCACAAGTGATATTTCCGACTCAGAGATTATCACGCCTGTAGAATCTATAACCATAACAAATAAGCCGACCGGAAATAAAATAAACATAGGCGAAGAATGGACTTTCGGTTTTTCAATCAACCCGACCGATGCCATGATAGAAGACGTGGAGTGGAATATAACACCTGAGGGCATCGTCAGTGTCTCACAAAATCCACAGGATGAGACAATAACAGTGACGGGTATATCCGAAGGCCAGGCAACATTGTCAGTTATAGTTACGTCGGAAAAAGATGTAATCGGCACTAAAACCGATACCTATACTTTTGAAGTGAAGAGAGTAGAGGCGTCTGCAGTGACAATAACCCACCAATCTTTGACTTTGACAATTGGCGAGAAGCAAAAATTGACATCTACAGTTAGTCCCTCCAACACCACTGATCCAACTGTTATCTGGACCTCTGACAACAGCAACGTGGCAAATGTAAGTGAAGATGGCACCGTTACAGCTTTGACACCCGGAACTGCGACTATCACAGCCACTTGCGGTAGCGTATCAGCTACCTGTAAAGTAAAGGTAAATCCGGTAATGGCTTCAGGGTTAACATTGAATCTTCAGGAAATGACACTAAATGTGGGCCGGACTGATAAGCTGACAGCGACTGTGACGCCCTCCAACACCACTGATAAGACCGTGGCATGGAAATCGGATAACGAGGGGGTTGCGACTGTAGGTGCGGATGGGACTGTGTCCGCCCTGTCGGTAGGCATAGCCGTTATCACGGCTACTTGCGGTAATGTGGGAGCCACTTGTAAGGTTTCGGTTGTAAAGGATCCGAACGAAAATGAAGGCAACGGCTCCGGAAGCGGTGACAACGGTGACGGCGGCAATGGCTCGGGAAGCGGTGACAACGGAAACGGCGGCAACGGCTCAGGAAGCGGTGACAACGGAAACGGAGGCAACGGCTCAGGAAGCGGTGACAACGGAAACGGCGGTAACGGCTCGGGAAGCGGTGACAGCGGAAACGGCGGCAACGGTTCAGGAAGCGGTGACAACGGAAACGGCGGCAACGGCTCGGGAAGCG
>JAFLTU010000039.1:11762-21902 GCA_022509125.1 Muribaculaceae bacterium
GCTCGGGAAGCGGTGACAACGGCGACGGCGGCAACGGCTCGGGAAGCGGTGACAATGGCGACGGCGATTTAGAAGGTTCTGTGGATTCAATATATGATACTACGCCACAAATCTATAATGTTTATACGCTGTCGGGACAGAAGGTGATGCAAACTAAAGAATATTCCGACCTTCAAAAGCTGGCTCCCGGCATTTACATTGTTAATGGAAAGAAGATTCAGATGAGATAAATTACATGGTATAATTTAAATTGAAACTGAATATCCTCTATTTTCCCCAAAGCCAAATCGTAGGGACATCGCGTGCGATGTCTTACAACTAGTGATGAAATATATAAGGATGACAAAGTCCCGGCTTTTGAAAGTCAGGACTTTGTTTTTAGGTTGAAAGCATATTATAAAATTAGCCGTTTGAGGATTTCCAAGGATTTCTCAGACGGCTTCTCTTTTATCAGGCCGAGTCATCTCTCATTTTTTGACTCTCCCGAATCTAAACATATTCATTGATGATTTGTTCGAGTGTCGCGGTCTGCTGCACTCCGCTTTGGCGCCATTCAAGCTTGCCATTTTTAAAGAGCATCAGTGTGGGAACACTCCTCACTTGATAAAGCTGGGCCAATTCTTGATTCTTGTCGATATCGACGGTCAGTATCCTTGCCTTGTCGCCGATCCTATCCTTTAGTTCATCCAGAATCGGATGCATCATTTGGCAGGGTCCACACCACGTTGCAAAAAAGTCAACTAAAACCGGCTTATCGGATTTGATAATGTCATCAAACTTTTCCATAATTCTGCTTTTTTTAATATTTTTGTATTGATTATACTACTAAAACAACCCCGGGCAACTTAAGTTCATAATTTTCACCATAAACCTTAAATAGTTTCTTATATCATGATTTTATTGAAAAGATTTTTCACTGCCCTCAGCCTTTTGTTGTTGTGTCAAATGATAATTTCCTGCGACAAGAAGGATGATGTGATAGGGAATTGGGAGGCAATGCAATGGAAAACGGATAAAATTGAGGGATCTGTCAAAATTGAGGGAAAGAGCGATGCCCTGATGACTTTTATTGTGTCGGGAGAGGGTTCCGTTGAAGTGGCCTGTGAAAATTATTCCGGATTTTGGATTTCGGAAGCCAATTACCCCAAAGATTGGGAAGATCCCCTGAAATACGATTATGAATGGCTAACAATATCCATATCCGGAAACAAAGCTCTTTGTGAATTTTCAAATGTAGCTGAAGATTTTCACAAAGAACTTCTTATCTCTATGACGGCCGGTAACATCTTTTACACATTCCAATTTATCAGAGCTGAGGATTTTGGCTTAAGCGGTAAATGGGCTCCCATTAAATGGAGTCTTGAAAACTTGGAGGGCAATGTAGAAATGGAAACTTTCGATTACTACACCAATTTCTATGTGGAAGGCGACTGCTCTTTTGATTTGGTATGTGAAAATTATGCCGAATTATGGTTTGAACCGGGACTTTTCACATCATTTCCATTAGAGGATATCTATAATGTGGGAGCCTACTGGTGTCATTTGAATATCCGGGGAAATACCGTGTTTTGCCGAATTGACGACTGGAATAAAACTGATATTGGAGGTATGGATTTTGAGGTATGTGCAGGAGAAATCTACTCCAAATTATATTTCTATCAAAAATCAGTTATCACTAATAGAAAATAAAACCTTATCAGAATACCATGAATGCAACTTTAAGTCTAAATCCAAACAAACTTGTTGATTTTCTTCAGAAACCATCTTCAGAGTTCAACAAGGCTGACCTTATCAACTATGTTAAGGCAAACAGCATAAAAATGGTGAAATTCATGTATCCGGCCGACGACCACCGTCTCAAAAGCCTCAATTTCGTAATCAATTCGGAAGATTATCTCGACTCTATCCTAACCTATGGAGAAAGAGTTGACGGGAGCAGCCTCTTTCCCTTTATAGAGGCCGGGAACAGCGACCTTTATGTGATTCCGCGTTTTTCCACGGCTTTCCATGACCCTTTTGCAGAAATTCCTACCCTAACTCTTCTTGCCTCTTTCTTCGACAAAGAGGGCAATCCTCTGCGGGAGTCTCCGGAATACGCCCTGCGCAAAGCCTGCGAAGAATTTGAGAAGACCACAGGCATGGAATTTCATGCCATGGGAGAACTCGAATACTATGTCATCGCGGAAGACTCCGGGCTTTTCCATGCCTCCGACCAAAAGGGTTATCATGAGTCGGCACCCTTCGCCAAGTTCAACGATTTCCGCATCGAATGTATGAATCTGATTGCCCAATGTGGAGGCCGGATCAAATATGGACATAACGAAGTGGGGAATTTTACCCAAGATGGCCAGATCTTCGAGCAAAATGAGATAGAGTTTCTCCCTGTTCCGGCCATCCAGGCAGCCGACCATCTAATGGTGGCCAAATGGGTGATCCGCACACTCGCCTCCCGCAAGGGCTACGATGTCACATTCGCGCCCAAAATCACAGCCGGGAAGGCCGGGAGCGGTCTTCATATCCATTTTAAAGTGGTCAAAGATGGGCAAAACATGATGACAAGCGAAGGAACTTTGAGCGATATCGCCAAGCGAGCCATCACAGGCATCCTTGAACATGCTGAGGCCATAACAGCCATGGGCAACAAGGTGCCTACCAGCTATTTCCGTCTCGTGCCACATCAAGAGGCCCCTACTTCCATCTGCTGGGGCGATCGCAACAGATCGGTGCTGGTCAGAGTCCCATTGGGATGGACGGGCAAAAACGATATGTGTTCACAAGTGAATCCCTTAGAAGCGGGACACGACTCTATTCCTCCGCAGCGTCAGACCGTGGAGCTGCGCAGTGGCGACTGTTCTGCCGATATCTATCAGCTTCTTGCCGCTATGATTGTGGCGGCCCGCAAAGGTTTTGAAATGGCCGACGCCCTTGAAAAGGCCGAACATTATTATGTCGCCGTCAATATCCATAAGGATGAAAATAAAGAGAAGCTGGCAAGCCTTAAGTCTCTACCCGATAGTTGCATGGCTTCGGCCGATGCTCTCGAGAAAGACCGCTCCACTTTCGAGGAAAAAGAGGTGTTCTCCCCGCGTCTGATCGACGGCATAATCGCCTCTCTTCGTAAATTCGATGATGCCGATCTAAGAAAGAAAACTTCCGGCGACCCCAAGCAAATGATGAAACAAGTGAAAAAATACTGGCACTGCGGTTAAAAGCTTGGGAAAGAGGAAAGGGGGAAGTAAAGGGGCTCCTAAGGGTTGCTTTTTAAAAAGCTAAGCTTTTAAGCTTCAATTCAGTTTCAATCCATTCGGCCTCGGCATCTGATTGGGCCGTGATCCCACCGCCTGCATACTTGCAGATATGCCTCGGGGTTACGGCTCCACATCTTATCACCACATTCAAAGTGAAATCCCTCTCGGAATGGTAGGGACCGCAGAATCCTCCGTAGCACCCGCGATCAAATCTCTCTAAATTTATGATCTCCCCCAATGCGAAATCCTTGGGCTCGCCACATAGAGCCGGAGTCGGCGAAAGATCCCTCAACAACTCTTCAGGTCCGAACCCGGCAGGAGACAAAGCAGTTATGGGGGTGCAGATATGCTCCACCGGACCGGCTTTTTTCGTAAAGGTCTCTCCGGCCACGGCAGCCAAACCATGCTTGCGGAAAACTTCTTCAATATACTCCGCTACAATCTTCTGCTCTTTAATATTCTTTTCATCCCAATTCCCGGCATAAATATCTGCCCGTCGAGTCCCGGCCAAAGCCATAGTCTCCAAAAGGCCCTCCCGATTCTGCAGCAGCAGTTCCGGACTTGCACCTATCCAGCAACCCGTCGCGGGCGTGGAGAAACAGAACACGTAGGCATTTGGAAATCTCTCGCACAACTCATAAAATTTCTCCCCTAAATCTATCTGGGAATATTCTACAACAACGCGTGCCGCCACAATTTTCTTATCCAAATCGCCCCCTATCGCCTCCTTGATTTTCTCCACTTCTGAGCAATATTCCTCCTTCGTGGTAGATCTTTCCGGCATCATGTAATAACTGCCCCCTTCCCCTCCGCGTTTCAATTTCTTGTAGGGGATAGTGATAAAAGGCTTGTCGGGAGAAAACATCCCCACCACGAAGCCGGGTTCCCCAATCCCTTCCAGATAACCCTCCGTGCTTCCGAAACTCAGCATCAGATCTCCCGGCATCCGGTAGGCATAGAAGCTTAGGCCCGAAATAAACGCACTCCTTATCTCCTCGCAGAAGGTCTCGTCTTTAAGATTGCTGAAAAAAATCATCGGGCCGTTTGTGGCCCTCCGGCTGTCCCGGTCATATCTTATTCCCATCCTTCTTCGGTTATTTGCCTATTGGGTGGGCGAGCAGCTCAAAGGGATAGGCCTCGGTTATCTTAACCTCAATGAAATCTCCGGGCTTGATATCCTTCCGGCCCCTTAAATCTATAATCACCTCAGGGTCTACTTCCGGCGAATCATATTGGGTTCGACCGTAGGCTGTGGTTCCCTCTATCCGGTCTATTAGAACCCTTTCGGAAGAACCAATCATTTTTTCGTTATGTTGAAGTGAAATTTCCTGCTGAAGCTCCATGAGCCTGTTGAGCCTCTCTTCTTTCTCATTTTCCGGCACACTATCGGGGAAATTTCGAGCGGCAAACGTGTCGTCTTCCTCACAATAAGCAAAAGCCCCCATCCGCTCAAACTTCTGGGTGGCCACAAATTCCATCAATTCCTCAAACTCTGCCGGCCCTTCACCGGGGAATCCGGTCATCAGGGTTGTACGCAACTTAATTCCCGGCACCCTTTCCCTAATATTCTTAATAAGGCTGAGCGTTTCTTCTTTGGTGATGTGGCGCCGCATATTGCTAAGCACAGGATCAGAGATATGCTGAAGCGCAATGTCAAGATATTTGCATACATTCTTTTTCCTGGCCATCACTTCAAGCACATCCATAGGGAAATCGGCCGGATAGGCATAATGAAGACGAATCCATTCAACGCCTTCTATATCGGAAATTCGTTCAATCAATTCTGCAAGTTTTGCCTCTCCGTAAAGATCCGTGCCATAAGCCGAAAGGTCTTGGGCTATTACGTTGATTTCCTTCACCCCTTTCCTCACAAGACTCTTCACCTCTTCCTCTATCTCTTCGATAGGCCGCGACTTATGGCGTCCCGTTATCATAGGGATGGCACAGAAGGCACAAAACCTATTGCATCCCTCCGAGACTTTCAGATAGGCAGAATGGGGCGGAGTCGTGAGCCGGCGTTCCCATAAAGGTGGCGGCGTCAGAGTTTCTTTAAGGTCGGGAAGATCCTCTATGAGGCGTGGCCAGTCAAACTTTCCATACCATAGGTCGACTTCAGGAATTTCCCTCTTTAAATCCTCGAGATAACGTTGGGAGAGACATCCCATGACAGCGAGTCGGCCAATCCTGCCCTGCTCTTTAAGCCGGCAGAGGTCTAAGATTGTCTGTATCGATTCCTCCTTAGCGTCGGAGATAAATCCGCATGTGTTGACCACAGCCATTTCTCCTTCGGGTCTCTCGGGATCGAATTTCACGTCATATCCCTTTGATTCAAGTTGACGCATCAGTCGCTCACTCTCCACGAGATTTTTAGAGCAACCCAAAGATATCACATTAACTCTCTGCTTCTTCATTTCTCTCCCCTGATCCCCAATCTTTCTTATTTCTCAAGCGAGAAAAGAGAGCCGACAAATTCATTGGGATTAAACACCTGGAGATCTTCGATGCCCTCGCCTATTCCGATATATTTCACCGGAATTTTAAATTGGTCGCTGATACCGATGACAACGCCCCCCTTTGCTGTGCCGTCGAGTTTTGTGATAGCCAACGCGTTGACTTCAGTGGCCGCCACAAACTGCTTTGCCTGTTCGAAGGCATTCTGGCCGGTGGACCCATCAAGCACGAGCAACACTTCCTGCGGGGCTTCAGGCACCACCTTCTTCATGACATTCTTTATCTTTGTGAGCTCATTCATAAGGCCCACTTTATTATGAAGCCTTCCGGCTGTGTCGATGATAACTACGTCGGCTCCCTGGGCCTTTGCCGAATTCAGGGTGTCGAAAGCCACGGATGCCGGGTCGCTTCCCATCTTCTGTTTGACTACCGGAACTCCGACTCTTTGGCCCCAGATATCCAATTGTTCGATTGCTGCAGCCCGGAACGTGTCTGCGGCTCCCAAGACCACTTTATTTCCCGCCTTCTTAAATTGAGCCGCAAGTTTCCCGATGGTAGTGGTCTTCCCCACTCCATTGACTCCCACAACCATAATGACATAGGGGACTCCCGTCTTCGACAAAGTGAAATCCTCGGCTAATCGCTCCTGTTCCTCCGGTTTGGCCAAAAGCGCCATTATCTCCTCTCCCAGCAATTGATTGAGTTCAGCCGTATTGACATATTTATCTCTTGCCACTCGCGCCCGGATGCGGTCGATTATCTTAAGAGTGGTGTCGACACCCACATCGCTTGTGATAAAGGATTCTTCAAGCTCGTCGAGCAGGTCGTCGTCGATCTTGCTCTTTCCTGCGATTGCCCGCGATATCTTGCCCCAAACGCCCTCCTTGGTCTTCTGAAGGCCGGCGTCGAGCTTCTCTTTCTTCTCCCGATTAAATAATTTTCCGAAAAATCCCATCTTTTATTATTTTATGCGAAATTAGTTAAAAAAACTTGAACAGAACCATCTTGACTATGAATTATGAAATAATGATATTAAATTTGCAGATTAAAAGCCTTCATTCTTGACGAATGGATTAACTTTCCTCGTTTTGTGAAGAAGCTTAATAATCAATGAATAAAGTTCTACATATATTGCCCTTGATGTTGATTGCGGCCATCTGGCTCCCGGTCCGGGTCTCTGCCCAGGAACCGGTTGAAGATGTCATGGCGGGCATTTGTGAAGAATTATATGAGGAGCCTGCCAAGGATATTGAAAAGACATCGGGGAAATTCCTTAATCTTTTCGAAAAGGATAAAATAGGACAGACTTGGAACCGGGTGTGGGGGCCGACAAAGGCATGGTGTCAGACCCACGGGGTGGCCAACCATCTCGACGCGGGCATATCTGTTGGCGTCATGGGAATCGGCCTTGAATTAAAGACCCCGGCTACAAGATGGGCCGACCTTCGAATCGGGTTTGACTGGATGCCCGAATTCAGCGTGCCGCTGCGATTCAACCTCAATACTTTTGCCGGTGGAGTAGCCACCAACAATTTCCAAAAAATCGCCGCTACCCTCTATAACGCCACGGGCATCGTGATGGATGAGACTGTCAACGTCACCGGCCGAGCATCCATGATCAATTTCAAGCTTTTGATTGATGTCTATCCCTTACAAAGCAATCGACATTGGCATCTGACAGCCGGCTTTTATGCAGGCTCATCTCTAGTGGGGAAGGCACGCAACAACTATGAAGAGAAACCGACCCTCGTGGGTTTAAACATCTACAACCGGGCATATGAATATTTCACCAATCTGGAAAGTATTTTCAACGTGCCGCTCGGGGGAGGAGCCTATATGGACCCTGATCTCGTCATCGAATTGCGCGACAAATTTGAAAAATATGGCCGGATGGGAGTCCGCATAGGCAATTTCAAGGATGGCACCCCTTATATAATGGAACCGTCGCCCGACGGGTCTGTCTCGGCCAAAGCCTACGTCAATCACTTCAAACCATATTTGGGGGCCGGATATTCCACCGACCTTGACAGCCACGGAAGATGGCATTTCGGAGTGGATCTCGGAGTGCTTTTCTGGGGTGGGCGACCCGACGTAATCAACCATGACTATGTCAATGGCCGTGAGATAAATTTCACCAAAGATCTTGTAAATATTCGCGGAAAAGTGAAAGACTATATGAATATTATCAAGGCTTTTCCCGTTCTTCCTGTAGTGGAGTTCAGATTCTCCTATTCCATCTTATGAATTTGAATTGTAAAAAGAAGCCGCTCTCCACTCTTATAATTGTGGGGGCTCTTATTTCTATATTTATTTCCTTGGGGAGCTGCAAAAGCGCCAAGCTTGCGGATGCCGAGGCAGCCTATGCCCGCGGCGAATATTTCGATGCTCAGAAAATCTATAAGAAGGTTTATAACTCCCTGACCAAGAAGGAAGACCGTCCGCTTCGAGGAGAAGTGGCTTATAAGTTGGGCCTCAGCTATCAGAAACTGAATATGGCACCACGTGCCTCGGCGGCCTTCCAGAATGCCATACGTTTCGAATATCCCGACAGCATGGCCTATTTCTACCTGGGTAAAAACCTGCAGGCCGAAGGGAAATATCAAGCTGCAATCCAAGCCTATAAAGACTTTATGGGATTCCGCCCGGGCGACCAGCTCGCTCAGGAGGGGGTAAGGGGATGCATGATGGCTATCGCGGCAAAAGAGAAGGGAAGGACTCGCTATGTGGTGAAAAATGCTAAAATATTCAATTCAAGCCGAGCCGACTTCGCGCCGATGTTTCTCGATAAAACAGGTGAACAGATTTATTTCACCTCCAACAATGAGAAAGTCACCGGAGACAACAAATCCGAAGTGACGGGCATGAAACGCGGCGACATCTATTTCAGCAGGAAAAACGAGCGAGGACAATGGCTCCGACCCGAACCGGTGGAGGGCGAGCTCAACAGCGAGGCCGACGAGGGAATAGTCAGTTTTTCTCCCGACGGCCAGGTGATGTATCTCACGAAGGCCTCGAAATCGGAGACGTCTAACACCACAGTGGAGATCTTTACCTCCCGGCGCAGTGACGCCTCTTGGAGCGCTCCCGAAAAATTTGTGATTGTCCACGACAGCGTCACCGCCACAGGCCATCCGGCCGTCTCTTCCAATGGGAAATATCTTTATTTCGTCAGCGATATGCCGGGAGGATATGGAGGGCTGGACATCTGGCGTATTGACATCAACGATCGGGTTGGAACCTTAGTCAACATGGGTCCCCAGATTAACACAGCAGGCAACGAAATGTTTCCTTATTCCCGCACCGACTCTCTCTTCTATTTTTCATCCGACGGACATCCGGGCTTCGGAGGCCTTGACCTTTTCCGAGCCAAACTCAACACCACCGGCGACTATTGGAGTGTGGAAAACATGGGGCTGCCGATGAACAGTTCGGGCGACGATTTCGGCATCACCTTCGGTTTGGGCGAGAGCGGATATTTCAGCTCCAACCGCGGGGACGCACGCGGCTACGACCATATCTATAGTTTCGAACTCCCCGACCTAAAGATAACGATATCGGGCTATGTGCTCGACAAAGATGAGGAACCTGTGGCCGGGGCCGTGATCCGCATAGTAGGCGACGACGGAAGCAACCAAAGGGAGGTGGCACGCGACGACGGCTCCTTCCGGTTTAATCTGGGACGGGGTGTCAAATATGTGATGAAAGCCGGGGCACCGGGATATCTGAACGTAAAACAGGAATTTGAAAGCGATATCGCCGAGGAAGATGCCGACTATGGAATTGACTTCATTCTTGCAGCCATCAATAAACCGCAGGTGGTGGAGAATATCTTCTATGATTTCGATAAAGCGACGCTGCGGCCTGAATCGAAAGAGGCCCTCGACGAGATTGTGGCCATGCTCAATGAAAATCCCCACGTCAGCATCGAAATGGGATCGCACACCGACCGGAAGGGAAGCGATGAATACAACATAGGGCTCTCAGAACGGAGGGCAAAGAGTGTGGTGGACTATCTTATCGGAGCCGGCGTTGATCCAGAACGCCTAAGCCCCAAAGGATATGGAGAGAGTGTGCCCAAGACCGTGACAAAACGTATCAACAGAGACTATCCTCAGTTTGAAGAAGGCACTATCTTGACTGAAGAATTCATCCTGACCCTGAGTCCGGAAGACCAGGAGGCTGCCGACCAGATCAACCGCCGCACAGAGTTTCAAGTGCTCTCTCTCGAATACGGCCTTTTCTAACCCTCCCTCATAATCCTTTTCATTCTCATTGCGGCTTACTGTCCCAAACTCCCCCCTTTTCCTCTTTTTTGTTTTGCAGATTTCGATTTATTATTTAACTTTGCATTCGCAAAAGCGAAAGCCGGCGCGTAAGTCCTTAAAATCGGGGTGTAGCACAGTTGGTTAGCGCGCTACGTTCGGGACGTAGAGGTCGGAAG
>JAFLTU010000004.1 GCA_022509125.1 Muribaculaceae bacterium
GAAGCAGGAACAATGCTCAAATTCTTGGGTAATCAATTTGGAGAGTCAGCCAATCAGATAGCTGGTGAAAAGTCCAAAGATGGGTCTTCAGATTATCACATTATCGGAGTAACGAATAAGGATATTTCTACCCCTGCTCATGAAAAAGAGAATTACGGCATTCTTGGATTATCCACCTATGGAGGAAATGTAAGCGTGATTTCCACATATAGACTTAAGAACAAGAAAGATTTATGGAAACTGGCAATGCATGAATTTGGTCATGGATATTTCAGTCTCAAACATTGTGAGAATGATGATCCGAGCTGCATAATGGCGGATGCTAAAGGTGGAAACCCTCATTTTGAATTAAAGGATACTTTATGTTCCATCTGCTATGAAAAAAGCCTGAGACCGGATATTGTAAGAAAGATAATTAATTGATTTTTTAAACATTAAATAAGATGATTATGAGAAATTTTGTATTATTAACTTTGATGATAACAGTAATGTTTTATTTTATTTCCTGTAATATGAATACATCAAAAGTTGAAGAGAATGATTATGATGATTTTATATGTGGCCCATTAGAAACCGTTGTTTTTTTCATTCCAATGGATGGAATTAAAGATTCAGAGATAGAAAAGCTTAAAACGGAATTTCAAGAAAGAGTTCAATATTATCACCCTGGTTTATTTGTTGAAACATTAGAACATTTTAACACTCCCGATTCTTGCATAAACTCACTAAATAATAAAATTGATGAAAATATTTTAACCTCAGTGTTGGAAAACAATTTTTTGAAAATGGCAAATGAGAAAGCCGTTAATGAAATTATATTTGATAAAAAACATTATGGAGGTTGCTTTATAATCGGAGTTACTGATAAGAATATTGAAACAAAAGTCCATGGTCTTGAGAAATATAAAATTCCAGATGGTTCTGAATATGAACGGAAACAGTTATCTGTGATAACAACAAAAGGACCTACAAAGAAAAAAGATTTATGGAAATTAGCATTCCATGAATTCAACCATGGTTATAATGGAATTGAGCACTGTTCAAATAATTCATGCATTATGTCAAATTATAAAGGGAAAAATCCTCACTTTGAAAGAAAAGACTCTTTATGTTTAGATTGTAGTGTCCAATTAATAATTGGAGATTAGAAAGTAATTTAAAACTCTAAAAATGATGAATTCACTTTAGGGATAAGAAAGAACAATTATAGGGCGTACATTTTTTTGATATCTTTTAAAATAATTATAGATTAAATAAAAATGTACGCCCCTTCTATTCTCTATTCACTATTTACTATTCTCTTCATTACAATATCCCGGCTCCAGGATTTTCATCTTTTTTCAATCCTCTCTTAAGCCGCTCAAGCCCCTCTTTGAGCCTCGAACGCGGACATGCGATATTTATACGCATGAAACCCTCGCCATCTGCCCCATACATTGCCCCCGGATTGAGCCACACTCCCGCCTCTCTTATAAGTTTCTCCTCCAGTTCTTCCGACGTGAGGCCAGACTTGCGGAAGTCAACCCACACTAGATAAGTCCCTTCAAGTTTTGTCACGGGAAATTCCGGAAACTCCGTCTGGAAGAAATTGACCAAATATTCATAGTTTAGCTGAAGATAGTCGATTAGTTCAGTTAGCCATGGCTCTCCCTCGGTGTAAGCCGATATGGTTGCCAAGACTCCGAAGGGATTGACATCGCAGACCTCATTGATATTGATTGCCTTGTCGATTTTCTCTCTCATCTCTTCATTTTTGCATACAATATTGGCAATTTGGAGGCCGGCGATATTAAACGCCTTGCTCGGAGAAACACAAGCCACGCTGGTGGCCGCGGCCTCTTCAGAGATGCTGCAGAAAGGAATATAGACAAAGGGAGGATAGACCAGCTCGCAATGGATTTCATCGGAAACCACGGTGACCCCATGGCGTCTGCATATCTCGTAAATACGGGTCAGTTCATTGTAGTTCCATACTCTTCCTGAGGGATTGTGGGGATTGCATAGGAGCAGAAGGGTGGCCTTCGGGTCGCTTGCTCTTCGTTCAAGGTCGTCGAAATCTATAGTGTAGTAGTCGCCGTTATATATCAATGAATTTTCCGAAGGTTCGCATCCGTTGTTGCGGATTGAGGAGAAGAAGCAATTATAGACCGGCGTCTGTATGATCACCTTGTCGCCGGGAAAGGCGAGAGCCTTGATTATTGCAGAGATAGCCGGCACGACTCCGCTAGTGTAAATTATGTCGCTTCCCGTAAATTTCCAGTTATGCCTTTGGGAAAACCAGTCTATTGTAGCTTGATAATAGGCGTCGGGGACTCTCGTGTAACCAAAAACGCCATGTTCTACTCTCTTTTTCAACGTCTCGATAATGCATGGGGCTGTCTGGAAATCCATGTCGGCAACCCATAGAGGAATCACATTCTCCATGTCAAGACTGTCCCATTTATAGGAATTGGTGTTATGGCGATTTATCGGCTTGTCGAAATCAAATTTTTTCATGGTTTTTTCGGTTAGAGGGGAGTTTTACTTAATCTTGAAATGGTTGCCCGTTTCCTTAACGATGTTCTCGTAATATTCTTTATTATAGCCCGGGAATGAGGGATATGCCGGGATGCCGTATTCTGTCACCTGGAAAGATCCATCCTCGTTTGTTTTCTTCTCATTTCCATCCATATGTTTCACTAAAAGATATATTGCCAGGTCTCGATAGGCGTCTGTGGCCTGTCCTGCAAACAGTGCTGCCTCTGAGTTGACTGCCTCTTGAAGAGCCGATAAATCACCCACATCATAAAGCCCCGTCAGTTCTTTTTCTTTGTCATTACGAGTGGTTTGGAAGGCATTTTCAAGACTCTCCTGCACTTTACGGATGTCTGGAATCATCCGGTCGTAGCGAGTGTAGGCTTGGTTGGCTACCCAGTTGTTCATCCAGAAATTGGAGTCCATTGAGAAGGTGTTGATATCTCCTTTTGCAAGTTGGGAGGGCACTTCTGTGAGGGAGCAATAGAAAGGCATGTAGACGCTGGTATTCGTGTCGTCGGTGCCGAACCAGAAGACTCCTCCAACGGGGTCGGGAAGCCAGTCGCGACTTTGGCTCACGAAGCTCCATCCGGTCTGTTGGGTCCCGATTGCCCTCTCCATGCAATATGTTGACCCATCCACCTCGAATTCCATTGGACGCCAACGATAGGGCACGTGATATGGACCGGCACCTATGTCAGATGTCATTTCGTAGGGAGTTCCCTCGAAATGGTCGCGCATGCTCGCCTGCATCTCTTGAAGGCTCACTTTACGCTCAGGCACTATGTAGAGGGGCATCGGCTCGTCTGATTCATTATTGACCCATGCGAAATATTTGTCGGCATCAGGTTGGAATCTGCGGAAATAAGTCCACACCCGGGCATCGCAACCTCTCCTGGTTGACGCGTCATGCTTGCTATAAGCGTCGGCAAAAGAGAAATCCTCGTCATTGCCATTAAAATAACCACGCCTTCTTGCAAATTCAATCACGTCGGGGCTGTATATGACATTCTCTTTGTCGTTCCAGTCAACTTTTCGGATTCTGGGTTCATTGGCATGGCCTGAAATGGCATCGTCGGGTATCCTCACTGCTATCCAGACTGCCCCCTTCTCGGCCCCTTTTCCTATCATATCCATTACCCACACCTCATCTTTGTCGGCAATAGAGAAGGATTCTCCCTCACTGGCATAGCCATATTCCTCCACGAGTTCGGTCATCACTTTGATGGCTTCCCTGGCACTCTTCGAGCGCTCCAAGGCGATCTGGATCAGCGAGCCATAGTCGATTATAGAGTTGCCTGTGGTGTCCATAAGTTCTTCATGACCGCCCCATGTAGTCTCCCCGATTGCAACCTGATATTCGTTCATGTTACCAACAACATTGTAGGTCTCTTCCGTCTGGGGTATTTCACCAAGCGGCTTGTTGGTGTCCCACTCGATGATTTTTCGCATCTCTCCGGGAGTATGTTTGGCTCGTGGCGTGTGGGAAAGGTCTCCGTACAGATTATGTGAATCGGCCGCGTAAGTGATCATAACAGAACCATCGGCCGTTGCCTTTTTCCCTGCTATTAGATTTGTGCATGACCAGGATGGTAAACCTCCTCCTATAATTCCCAACCCTATTAAAAATGCTATCTTCTTATTCATTATTTTTTTATTTTTCTTTAAATTATTTATTTAACTTTCTCATCTCCATTTGATTGTCCATGTCAAACCGTGGAGATGTTTCTTTCCTCAAATATACCTAATTTTCCCTTATCTCGCAAATCCCCCCTTCCTATTCCCTCCTTTTCCCTCTCAGATGAAGCAGGATAATTTAATTTGAATTAACCTTTTGAATGAAGGATCTTATATCTTCCAGCACTTCAGGTGATATTGTTTCTTCTATTTCAGCATATTCATTGATCTTACCTGTTGCAGCATGTTGCATGAGATGATTTAATTCAGGATAAACCTTTACATTAATAGGCTGAATATTGTCGATCAAGACCGGCACATTTAATGATGGTGGGACCTGTTTGTCTTTTTCTCCATACAGCATTAAGATAGGTACAGAAATATTTTTTATATCCGCCATTGGATCATAATTGATAAAATATTTTAACCATGGAGCAAGATTTGAGAAGGTCTCTCTTAAGTTTTTGGCAAGAGGGGCAACCACCGGATTTGAAAGATTTTCAGATGAAAAAATAGCATAATTGGTTTCATCAAATGCAATCGGATTATTCTCTTTCTGACTTTCAAACATTCCTTTCATAGCATCTATATACATTTCTATGTATTCCTCCGGAAGACCTCCATCCCGCAAGAGGAAATCATTTTGAAATATCAAGATTCTGTCTCCGGGTAATGTCGGTCCGCCAATCTCTACTATAAAATCAACAAGGTTGCCCATGTTGGCAACCTTATCGGCAATGAGTCCTCCTTCGCTATGGCCTATTATACCTATTTTTGAAAAACCCCTTTCTTTTAAAAAATTTATCCCTCCAAGGGCATCCATGCTGTTTTCATAAGTGGTAGGATTTGGTGAAAGTCCGGTTGATTTGTCGAAACCCCGATCATCATATCTTAACGATGCGATGCCGTTCCGGGCCAGATAATCGGCAATGACTGCAAATGGTTTGTGTTCAAATATTTCTTCATCCCGGTTTTGAGTGCCGCTTCCACTGACTAATAGAACGGCCGGAGTTTCCTTTATTTTACTATCAGGTATCGATAAAGTCCCAAATAATATTGCATTGTCTAAGGCTGATGGGAAAACCACTTCCTCTGTTATGTAAGGAAAAGGAGGTTGAGGGGTCTGGGGCCTATTCAATGTTGTGACCTTCCGCTTTAAATTTAAAGGAAGGTTTAGAGGCCCTTGAGAAAAATCCCCTTTTATAGAGTCGCCCTGTAACTTACCTTTGTATTTGAGCATTAACTGAGGCACCGTTACATTCAAGGAATCCGAAGAGACATATTCGATTTGCATTGGAATTCCATATGCACCTTGATCCGGGGAATCCATTGTTACAACAGCCTCTTCTTCCGACCCTGTAATGTTAACCACTAATCTTAACCCCATTTCAGGATTGATCATCAGTTTACCCTCCCAACTTCCATCTAGATTTGGGGTTTGGGCGGATAATCCTAAAACGCCTAAAAATAACCAAGAAAGAGTCGATACCAAAAACCTTTTAGCCATATATTCGGATTATTAATTAAAAGGAATTTAAATTATTAGATTATCTCGTATTCTTTAAAGAAAGGATTATGAAAAAAGAAACACATCATGCTCCTCTTGCTTTATCACACCTCTCCTTTGGAAACAAAATTAAGAACAATTTTGAATAATCCGCGCATAATGGGTCTTCTTTTATGCCTGATATATGCCGCCGCAAGGTTTTACCTGCTTGCAAATCTTAAGTAAATAAAAAATTATTACTTAACTTTGTAGTTCAATAGTTTAAAATATAATATGTTAAGGAATATAAGAATAACTTTGGGTGTTTTACAAGACCTTATCGCTAAATTCGGTAAGTGCTATTTATGTAGAGGGAAATGAGAGACATAGATTTGTTTAAATCAACAATCTTATAATGGAACCAGCCGAGAAACCTGTCATTAAACCTAAGAACACAAGACTCAAACAAGTTGTCAGTCTGATCGTCTGCGTGATGATTATGCTGGTCTATCCTATATGGAAAGAACATAGGATTTTTGGCATCGACCTCCCCTCTGATGAGGAACAAAAGGTAGAGACTTTGACTCCGACAGATGATGGTTTTATTATAAACACCACCGAAATTGGAAAGGATATTATCGGGTATGTTGGTCCAACTCCTGTAGAAATTATTGTTTCCAATGGAAAAATTCAAAAGATTTCCCCATTGCCTAACAAAGAGACTCCTGAATTTTATGGAGCGATAAGAAACAGCGATCTCCTCGAAACT
This sequence comes from Muribaculaceae bacterium, assembly GCA_022509125.1. GTDB lineage: Bacteria > Bacteroidota > Bacteroidia > Bacteroidales > Muribaculaceae > Lepagella. Next base: position 6,447 of record JAFLTU010000004.1, read on the forward strand.
TTAGATGGTAAAACTCTTGAAGAAGCTGCCAATATTACTATCGACGGAGTTTCCGGGGCCACTTATACTTCCAAGGCTATAATCGGAAATATAAAGGCCGGAATTGCATATGCACTCAATGAAAATGCCGTGGCAATAGGGAAGGAGGCGGATTCCGAGAAATTACCGGCAAAATGGTATGTGACAATTGGCATAATCCTCGCAGGCGGAATAATTCCATTCTTTATCAAGGATAAAAGATACCGGAATCTTCAATTGCTTTTGAACGTTTTGCTCTTAGGATTCTGGGGAGGCACTTTTATATCCTATTCTTTGATGACTTCCTTTGCCATGAATGGAATCACAAAAGTTATTCTGATTCCATTAGGTTTGATGTTGATAGCAGCCTTCATTTATCCATTCTTTGGCAAGAATGATTATTATTGCCTTTGGATGTGTCCATATGGCTCGGCACAGGAGCTTTTGGGGAAGTGTCTGAAATTCAAAATAAAAATGAAACCCGGTCTTATCAAAGGTCTTAATTTTTTTAGGCAGGCTCTTTGGTTTGTGCTTATGTGGCTGTTGTGGACCGGCCTTTGGTTTGACTGGATGGGATACGAACCCTTCGCAGCCTTTTTCTTCACAGATGCATCCGTGGTCACTTTAAGCATCGCGGGAGCTTTTCTGATTCTTTCATTATTTATCCAAAGACCTTATTGCCGCTTCGTCTGTCCCACAGGATCCCTTTTTAAATATGCCGAGGGTAGATATTGATAAAATATTGTCGAAAGAAAAATACTGTTTTTATTAAATAGGTTAGAGAAGGACGATTTTTAAAGGCCCGGCAGTTCAGATCAGAGTCAGCACACGCAAAAGCAAGTTACGGGTAGACCCGTCGGCGAATTTCACTTTATAGGATTTCGAAGAGGCATCGTAGGCCTCTATAACCCCTTCTCCGAAAATCTTATGGCTGACTCGTGTCCCATTGGCCAAAGGTTTTTCTGCGTTGCCTCCGAGTTCCTCACGAAGCATTGCCACCATCTGACGAGTCCCTTCAAGCAGCGAGGGATCCAACACTCCCTCAAGTTTCAACATCCAGTCGGGCACCTCCGAAATAAAACGCGACGGATATTTCAGGGCTCCCGTGTCGTTTAAATAACCCTCCGACTCACAGAGCCAAAGCATCTTTTCCGCACGGGTCACGGCTACATACATCAGTCTTCTCTCTTCTTCTTCGCCATCTTCGCGACGTTCTCGAATTGAACGATGATTGGGAAAGACGCCCTCTGTGAGGCCTATGACGAAGACTTCCGGGAATTCCAATCCTTTTGACTGATGGATGGTCATAAGCCTTACCTTCTCCGAGTCTAGCGTGCGGTCTACATTGGTATATAAGGATACTTCCTGAAGATAAGAGATAAGATCGGCATCACCTTCATCGATTCTGCCTGCCTCAAATTCCTTCATCGAGTTGATTAGTTCGGTGATGTTTTCAAGGCGTTCCTCCTCTTCATCGTTACGATAGAGATCGCCCAAACCGCTTTCCTTCATAACCCAGTCTGCCAAATCAGACACTCGCATCAGTGGAACCCTCTCCCTGGCCCCGTCGATCAACTGAATGAAGGCAAGAAGCGAGGGTTTGTTAAAGGGTTTCTCTCCAATATGCCGCCTCAACGCAGTCATCAAAGGTATTTGCTCCTCTTCTGCAATTTTACTAAGGGTTTTCATCGACGAGTCGCCGAATTTTCTTGCCGGAAGGTTTACAATCCTGCGGAAGGAAAGGTCATCTTCTTCACTCGCCACAAGTCTCAAATATGAGAGCACATCCTTGATTTCTTTTCGCTCGAAAAAACGAACGCCTCCCCAAACTGTGTAGGGAAGTTTATGTTTCAAAAGAGCCTGCTCCACTTGACGGGAAAGGAAACTGCTGCGATAGAGCACAGCAAATTGATTTGGGGTCATTCCCGATTTTATCCCCTCCTCGATGCGGGAGGCGATGAATTCCGCTTCCTCTTTTTCCGATTTCGAATGAAGGTGAACGGGCTGACGCTCATTAAGTTTTATAGTGTAGAGATCTTTAGGGACTCTGTTTTTATTGTTTTCGATAATGCGGTTGGCAACATCGAGAATATCGGGGGTGGAACGATAATTCTGAGCCAGTATAATATCTGTTTTCGCCTTAAAATCCACGAATATCTTCGGGTTGGCCCCTCGCCATTCATAGATTGCCTGGTCGGGGTCGCCCACAATGAAAAGATTTCCATGATGTTGCGTCAGCGCATGCAAAAGCTTCCAATCATCCCCGGTGCAATCTTGCACTTCATCAACCATCAGATAGTTTAGTTTCTCAGTCCAATATTTTCTGGCGTCCGGGAAATGATTGAGGATGTATAAGGTGAAATAGAGGAGATCGTCATAATCCAGAGCGAAATGCTTTAACTGCAGACGAAGATATCTTACAGTTGCATCAGGAGCAAATGAGGATGAATTTGGCAGAAGATGACGTTGGATATATTGAGTCGGTTCATATCCCTTGAGGGCTGCAACACCTTTTAGGAAACGCTCCGCTGTGGTGCGTTTGCGGTCGATGTCAAACTCTATCATAGCCTGTTTGGCAAGTTGTTTGGCATCCTCTTCATCGATGATAGTGAAATTCTTGGGATATCCTATACGATAGATTTCCTGTCGAAGGAATTTAGCGCAGAAACTATGGATGGTGCAAATAAAATCGTTGACACTGCCGCGGTCTACCATTCCCGAAATGCGGCGTTTCATTTCCTGAGCTGCCTTATTGGTGAAGGTCAGACAGAGAATGTTGCCGGGACTGATGCCCACTTCATTTACAAGATAAGCATAACGATGGGCTATGACACGTGTCTTGCCCGAGCCGGCACCGGCCACAACACGCACCCTCCCCTCGGTGGCTTCAACAGCCTGTTGCTGTTTTTCATTCAGTTCCATCTTTCAATAGGGCGACGGCCATTGCCGAAATCCCCTCTTTCCTTCCTTCAAAACCGAGACATTCCGTTGTGGTGGCCTTCACTGAGACGCAGTCAATATCCACTCCCATAACCCCTGATAGAGTGGAACGCATCTGCTCGATATATCCTTTTAGTTTGGGAGCCTGGGCAATTATCGTGACGTCAACATTTCCCACTTCATAGCCTTTTTCTCGAATTAAGCCCACAACCTCCTTTAGCAACATTTTGCTGTCGGCTCCTTTGTATTTTGGATCAGTGTCAGGGAAATGGTATCCTATATCTCTCAGGGCAGCGGCTCCGAGAAGTGAGTCGCATAGAGCATGGATTGCGACATCGGCATCGCTATGGCCCAAGAGACCATGCGTATGGGCTACCTTTACCCCGCATAACCAAAGCTCGCGGTCTTCCACGAGCTTGTGAACATCATATCCCTGTCCGATTCGCATTGATATTTTTTACCGGTTAATAATTCAAAGCCTGATCCCAAATCTTATCTCTTTCGTTTCCCGATTAAGTCTTGGAGTCCTTCAAGGTCGAAAGAGAGGGTAAACCTTAGCGTCTGGTCGAGTGGTGAACTTTGGGCGGTGGCGAGCATATAAGAAGCGTCAAGTCTCACGATATTCAGCGAAAAACCGGCCCCGAAAGTAAAATAGCTTCTTCCTCCCTTTGAGGCTGCCTCATAGTTATACCCAAGCCTCCCGAAGAATTGTTGGTTGTAGGCATATTCACCTCCAAATGAAACCGAGATTTCCTCCAACTCCTCTTTGAAACCACCGGGAGCATCGGAGAAACTTTTAAAAATACCGGAGATGGGCGACATTGTTTCCCATTTCTCCCGAGCCTCTTCATATGCTATTTGGCCCTCTATAGTGTCCATGTCGTAGTCCTTTGTACGGGGCATTGTGGGCACCAAAAGTTTATTAAGATCAAGACCTATCGCAAGGGTATTGTAGTCAGCGATAGGGAACATAAATTGAGCACCGAGTCGGAGATTGGTTGGTAGGAAAGCATAGTTTTCTCCATGGTCGTAGCTCACTTTCGTTCCTATATTGGAGATATCGAAACCCCAGGCGAATTGACACTCGCTTCGTCCCACCATGGGATATGTCACGAAATATCCTGAAATATCTGCGGAGAAAGCGCTTGCTGCTGTGTTGGTGTCGCCTGAATAAGAATCTTCATAGGATAGGTCAGACAAGATATATCGCATGACCACACCCATCGAGAATTTCTCCGATAGTTTTCGGGAATACCCCACGTCGAAAGCAAATTCATAAGGGTTAATAGTTTGCACACCGTCAAGACCCGTGTCTCCATAACCCATGGTCACCTCGCCAAGCGAGAAATAGCGGAACGATGCGCTCAAGGCCTGATTGTCGCTGCTTCCGAGTTTATAATAACCCGTGACATCGGCAAGAAATATATCGTTGACTATTTTTCTAAGCCATGGGGTGTATGACAGGGCCACTGCCGATTTGCTATAAGCAAAGGCATATTTCGATGGATTCCAGAATTGCGAATTAACGTCGGGGTCGGTGGCCGCTCCGAGGTTACCCATGCCCGAGCCTCTGGCGTCAGGGGTTATACTCAGGGTCGTGACACCCGTGTTGACCGGGTTGAAATCATCATCCTTGATGTCGTTTTGAGCAAACGCCGGAAGGCATCCTCCGGTAAGCGACATCAATGTTATTGCTGATATTATCTTACGTGACATATCTTTAAAACTAAAAATATGGCCCTTTATTGCCTATTTGATTTTAATGTGGAAGGCCTTTTCATCTCCAGAAAAAATTTCAAGGAGATTTCCAACCTCGAGCGGAATTCCATGACCCCGATCCGGTATCAAAAGATCACCCATCTTTAGAGTGTTGAATTTAGATATCTCCGCCAGACATTCATCCAGGCTGAAGGTTAATGCCTTTAAAGATGCCCGACAGGCTTCTTGACCGTTGATTCGAAGAGTTAACTCCAAACCCGGATCAAAGGGGCCAAACTCGCCAACCATCAAAGCTCGGTCGAAATTCCTTGCAGCATCATCCGGGAGCCCTCCCCCTCTCAACTCGGCTTCGAGTGTCGGCAGCCAGAAATTCACAGCTGGCGCAATTTCAGAATAATATCTATGACTGAATTTGGGACTAATCCCTTTCCCAAGACGTGAAATTTTCACTGCAAACACCAATGAGCCACGTGTTTCTCTCTCCAAATCGGGAAGATAAAATGGCTTCCCTGTGTTGCTGACTGCGGAATCGGCCAGAAGACACCATCCCGGAATATGCGACCCGTTGGCCTGAGTCTCTTCTAATCTATTGCCATCCTGACTGTTATTGATAAAAACTATAGATTTCATTATCTGACAATCAGTTTCCGAGTCTTAGCCACCGTTGCACCGGAGTCGGTTTTCACCGTTGCGCGATAAAGGTAGATGCCGGCAGGGACTCTTCCCCCACTAAAATCGCAGAGGTTCCAGCCCAGAGAAGTTCTAGTCGATGAAGCAGAGAAAGAAGGTGCCGTGTCGCGCCAAACCTTACGTCCCCAGATGTCGTAGACCTCCACGGCACATTCCATCGAGGAGGTGCTCCCGTCGGTGGCAATGATGAAGTTTACGTTGGATGTTGCAGGGTTAACATCGGTCGTCAATGTCTCGATTGTGGGTTTCCACAATGCCGAGATGCTGAATTCAAGAGAGGCCGTGGTGGAATTGTTGGCGTTGTCCCAGACAATGAAGTCAAGACGGTGGCTACCTTGCCCCACATCTCCCAAAGAATATGTCACTGAACCGGTGCCTGGTTCTGTCGGATCAGGCACAAAATATTGAGCCACATCCTCATAGAAAATCTTGCCGTCAAGACAAAGGGTGATATTGTGGCCGATGCCGGCTTCTGAGACACTGATGCCTGATTCGTCGTGGAATTTAGCTGTCATAATCGGATTTGGGCCCACCTGATTTCCACTTACAAAAGAGGGATTGTTCAAATAGAATTCCAGCATTTGTGGTCCTTCGAAATCATCGGGAGCGTTCTCGTCATAACCGTAGGCATAAATTTTGGTGGTCGAACCGTTAGCCTCCATCCCGTCAGTGCTGAAAGCATAGCAGGCAATCTTGGCAGGCGAATAATTATTCTCTATTTCCGAAGGCATTGTGAAGGTCGTTTTCCATAGACCATTTTCCACCACAGTGCGTCCCACAAAGAGACGTGTCTTGCGGTCATTATAGACTGAGACTACTCCGTCCGAACCATTGGCGTTGGTGGTCACAACCTTTTCGGCGTCGTAAAGGATGATTTCCGCTATGCCGTTGAAGTTGTCGAGGAGGGTGCCGGAGGTGTCTGTGATATGTCCTGAGAGGGTCACCTTAGAACGGGCCGCTACTACAGGAGCCTCCTCACTCGTGGCCAAATCAATGCCGTTGACCTCATCCACTACAACCATATTGTTAGGCCATGGCAGCTGCATGGAGGGATCTCCAATCAATCCATAGCGTAATTTATTGGTTCCCGTGTTGCTGGAATTCTTTCCTCCCACCATCACGTCGCCAAGTCGGGGATAGTTGCCATTCTCATCTTGTGTGAAGAAGAAGGGGGCGCAATAACGATTGAGGACACCATTGGCAGAGATAAGCACTTCCCGGCTCGGACAAATCAAAGAGATGGCACCGGAGTTAGGGAGCAGCCATAGCACCTCGGCACCGCTTACCTCGTCGTCATCCCATCTCATGAATTCGCAGGTCGCCGCATAGATGATTGGCAAGCGCGGATTGGTCATTGCCTGGATATTGGTCCATGTTAATAGATTTTCATGACCCCAAGAGGTGGGATTGGCATGCCCGATATAGTCGATCAAGCCAAGACCCTCGTTCCATTTATTGAGAAGGCGTTCATGAGCTTGAGGATAGGTGGCGCCAACTCCGGTATATTCCAGAGTATAGGAATCTAAATATAATTTTTCAAACTGAAAATCTTCCCCTTTATTGGTAGCGGCGATAGCCTCGAAAACTTTTTCGGCCTGGTCAAGATGCACTCCGCTGTCTTGGTCGTCGGCGATGACCATGATATTGTTGCGCCATGAGCCAAGGTCGGGATTCATTATATAATTTTCGAGTTTGTCGATCACTGTGTTGGCCTCTGTCAGGCTTTTCACAGGCATCCTTCCCACCGCTACATGTATCTCTGAATTTCCAATGTTGAAAGTCGCCCCCACATCACCAAGCATCCCGATATAATCATCGGTGGAATAAGAAGTCGTTTCCGTTTCTCCTGTGGCAGATTGCCATATGGGCACCCGAGGATAGCCGCAATTTCTCACCCTTGAGGTAATCATCTTGTTGTCGTAGGTGGGACGGCTCATAATCAGGCAATATTTCGGGTAGGAACCATCAGCACCCTGACCCCGGTCATACCACATTTTCAGTAGCTTACGGAAGGCTGTCACGTCGGGTTTACCGGATGAAAATTCATTATAAATCGTCTCCGGTGTTAAAATCGCAAGTTGAAGGCCGTCGGTCTTTGAATGCAAGTCTGCCAGTCGGTCGGCTGCCGTTAGATATTCCTGGGGACAAATCACAAGCATATCAGGAGCTGCCAGGGAATGAAGATCTTGATTTTCAACCTTGCCGGAGGGAAGCACTGCCCTGGTGATTCTTGCAGGATCGAAAGCCACGTATTCATGGTAGCCCGCGGGACTGACAAAAGTTAGTTCTCCTCCGCTGAGTGTTGCCTTAACCTCCTTAGGATTTTCTCCATCGGTGACATCCCAAATAATGGTAGATGCCGAAGCCCCCTCCACTTTCACCTTTGATGACTCTTCAGGCCGGAGATAAAAATATAGTTCTCCTCCCATCATCTGGAGAGCACGCGGATATTCCACTTCGATATAATCAAGTCCGGCTATTTGAGTCGTGCCCCCGGAATTGAACTTTATCCCTAAGTTTAGGGTGGTTCCGGGATTTGAAATCTCTTTGGTAGTGCGGGTAGTGACAACGATTTTCGATGATGAATACGACATCTGATCATCGGTAGTTGCAGGAAGCTGTGAGCCGTTGGCGCTCAATACAATGGAACTGTTGCCGGAGGCTGTTTTCGAACCGAATGCCACAGTTACCAAAGCGTCACCTGTGTTGCCCGGTAATGAGAAATTGAAATTCTGGTTAGTCTGCGTGCGGAAGTCCTCTCCAAGTATCAGGCGTCCCGAGGTCATCGGAATTGATAGCTCCTGCTCATGGAGAAGGCGTTCAGTGAACGTCGTGATTGCTGTGCCTGATCCTCCTCCGGTTTGTAGCAGCTCAGGCTTAACCCTCACTCCATCCACATCACTCAAAAAATAATAAGAATTGTCGGAATATGGATTTGACTGATGGCTATAGGTTTGAGCGAGACCTTCCTCTGCCAACCTCCAGCCAATAGAACCTTTGCCGAAGAATATAATACCGCCGTTTGCACGGATTGAACCGACAGCAGGAAGGTCGTCGGGAGAATCGAGGTTTTCCGGCACCATCAGGCCCCCATAACCATAGACGTTCACCTTCTCCGGATCGTTGAATCCCAGAGCTCTCAAAGTGGCGTCGCTGATAAATTGCATACCTGTTTCCGTCACCTCTATCTTGGCCCAAGAGCCTGAGGCAAGTGCCGAGCTGGAAGCATATTGCTCCGCTGAGGCTGCATGAATCATGGTGCCCGCTGCTGCCAGAACAATGCTAAAAATCAGGATTAGTCTCTTCATTAATATGGATCGATGATTAGGCATAATAGACATTAACTTATAAAGCGCCCTGCTCTATCAGAGTGGCGATACGGTCGATGATGGCATCTTCATCATTTTTTTCGGGCTTGAACCCCGATTTCATATTCATACCGAAAAACCTGCCGAATGTTTGCCAGAATCCGGCCCTGAAAGTTCCCAAAAATGCCTTTACAATGCTGTAGGAACTTTGGTCTGTTTCACGGTTGATAAGCTTCAAAAGAATTTTCCCCTGGCCTTTGGTCATGTTTTTTACCGCCGGCTTATATTGCTCGAAAATATCTTTTTCAAGCTGTTTGAGATGGCGCTCGCGCTGCTTCTTGTCGGGGATGGTCTGGATATATTCGTAGGTTTCACAAAGTGTCGAGAAGGCAAGCTTGGCATATGGGAGCGTTTTTCTGACGTCTCTGACTGTACGCCAATAAAACTCCTCCTGTTTCTTGTTTTTAAAACTCATCGGAGGATAGACCACAACATCCCTTATCATGGTCATCCTGACGGTGTCGCCATATTCGTCGACAAAGCGATAAAAACTTGTGTAGGCCTTAACCTTTAATTGCGGGTTTTGAGGCAATGCCGACACATCAACCTTGTCGGCATAGACCGCAAGGTTTGCGCCTGCAAAGGCCATCAATGCAACAAAGATTATTCTTAGGAGAGACCTCATTGGAACTACAAATTTACGAAATATCCGCGAGATTTACAATCAAACCTAAGAGGGTCTCCGGTCCATGCTCGGAAAGTGACTGCAGAAGACTCACTTCCTTGTCTATTTGATCGGCTAATTCTCTCCCTCGGGCCTTTACAGCCGGATGACATATTGCTTCCCGAAACTGGGCTTCACGCAATTGGCTCGCTGTAACATTCCTCATAAGAAACGCAAAAAGTGTGCCGAATATTGCAGTGTTAAAGTCTCCGAGTTTTTCTATTCGAGTGTCAAGATAAATGGCTTTCAGACCCGGCTCCAGATGTCGGTAATATGGCTTTTTTCCCAGGATGCTTTCAAAGGCTCCCAAATGATTTTTACGCCAATTGCCATGGTCGGAGAGCCGGAGTTGACTGATAGAAGGCAGTGCTTTATTTCTTGAGGGCTCCAGCTCCATGGTTCTTAGAATCCGGTTCCCTCCCTCCAATGCTATGGATAGTTTTATCATCTCTCCATTTGCATGGTCAAGGCTCATGCGACTGAAATCTTTTACCGTGGTGCATCTCCTGTTGGCCTCAAAAACCGCCTCTTCCATGGTCATTCCGGCAAACAACCCCCCGAGAAATTGGGAAAACCACTCGCCGGTGAGGTTAAGAGGAGGGAAGGATGGTGGATTTGGGAGCCCGCGTCTCACCATTTCCCTTGATCCGGATTGGCTGAGCGCAATATTCTTTCCCATCTCACTTTTCCATCGAATAGACCCTTGTCTTTATCAAAGGATGCGAAGACAAACATTGGGGTCCCCACAATATGATCTTCCGGCACGAAACCCCAGTAGCGCGAATCGGCACTCCGGTCGCGGTTGTCGCCCATCATCCAGTAATAGTCCATTTTGAATGTGTAATAGTCTGTGGGCTCTCCGTTGATATATATTTTGCCATCTTTCACCTCCAGTTTGTTTCCCTCATAAACCCTTATGGCCCTCTCATAGATCGGAAGGTTATCGAGAGTTAGATGAAGGGTTGATCCTCGCTGCGGAATCCAGAATTCGGCTATATCGGGTCTGCTCCATCCATAGGTGTTGCCCAGAGGGAATATGCCCGAAGAGAGATCGAAACGTCCGGTTTGAGCCTCTGTCAGTATTTCTCCGTTCACTTCAGGCCATTTTTCCACCTTTGACTTCATCTCATAGGTAAGTGGCAAGTCATAGAAATATGTCCCCGTGGATTCGTCAAGGCTAAGTGCCCCGGAATAATCGTCTCTGCTCACTCCTATTTCTTCCCATCGCATCGCCGGGATGGTGGCCTTCACTGGGATGATATAGTTGAATTGCACATTGGTAGGCTCAGCTATTGGCTCTCCGTTGATATACACGGTGTCGCCCATGATTTTCAGTCTCTCACCGGGAAGGCCGATTGCCCGTTTCACATAATTTTCGCGACGGTCTACAGGACGATAGACTATTTCGCCAAAAAGGTCGGGATTAGCCTCGATATAAGCCTTCGGATTCTCTACCCCGTTCTTTTTCAAGTCGTAGGATATCTGATAATAGTCTGGGTTCTGAATTTTCAGAGCTACAGTGTCGCCTTGTGGATAGTTGAAGACCACGATATCTCCCCTTTGGATTTGACGCAACCCCGGAAGCCTATGGTAGGGAAGTTGGGGATGTTCGATATAGCTTTTGGTGTTGATGATTGGCATCGTGTGTTGCTCCAGAGGGAAATGTAAGGGAGTCTGGGGCACTCGGGGTCCGTATAAAGCCTTGTTCACCCAAAGATAATCGCCCACAAGTAGCGATTTCTCTAACGATGAAGAGGGAATCATATAATTCTGGCCGATAAAGGCGAAGATGATATAGACCAAAATAAGGGCATAGATGATGGCATCAACCCACCCCCACACCATACGGGTTGCCCCCTTGGTGCCTTTCCACCAGGTCCAAGGGATAAAAGATGTGATATAGATGTCGATAAGTATGAGCCATAGGAATAACAGCCAGGGATTTCCCATCCATATGACCCATAGGAAAAAGACCATGGAGACAAGAGCGAATCTTATCCAGCGTGTGGTCTTGATGTTTGCAAGCCTTTCCTTAAGGCTTTTACCCCGGCTATTCTGGCTATTGGTGCGACTGTTTTGGGGGTTCCGATTGGTTGTTGGCTCGTTTTTGCTCACTTTTTCAGTCATTATTAGTCGAATATGCCCTGAGTGGATGTGACATCCGAGAGGAAATCACCTATGGTGAAGAAACCCTTTTTGCCGGCGAGCCATTGGGCCGCGCTGACTGCTCCGCGGGCAAACCCGAGCCTGTTTTTTGCATCATGGGTCATCACAATTGAGTCTACCTCGGATTCCCAGGTGACGGTATGAATTCCCGGCACTTCCCCCTCTCTCCGATGATAGACCGGAAGGATGCCATCTTCCGGCTTTTCCCCAAGTTCCTTTTCAACCCATTTTTTGAATCGGCGGGAAATGGCTGTAAGTTCATTGGCCAAGGTAACAGCTGTGCCCGACGGATGGTCAAGTTTATGCACATGATGAATCTCTGTCAGCGAAGGATCGTAGCCTTCAATGCCGTTCATGATACTGGTCATATAGCGGTTAAGGGCCATGAAGATATTCATGCCGATTGAAAAATTGGATGCATAGAGCAAAGTCCCCTTGCCCTTCTGACACATAGCCTTTATATCGGGAAGGGAATTGTCCCAGCCCGTGGTGCCAACCACTACGGGCACTTCTGCCGCAAAGCACCGCAGGATATTATCCACTGCTGAGTCGGGAGTGGAAAATTCGATGGCCACATCCGCCTCCCTGAAATCCTTGGAAAGAAATTTATCCGTGGAATCAACGTCGATTATGCAACATATATCCAATCCACGACTTTTAGCCACCTCCTCAATAAGATGGCCCATTCTGCCATAGCCGATTAATGCGATTTTCATATCTTTTATTCTGTGGGCTTTTAGTTTGCTGTTAAAATTATTGGTCGAATCCGAATGCCACATTATCCACATAAAGAGTCAGACCCTCCGTGCCCACGAAGGGTTCACCACAAGAGGAAGAGAGCATGACCAGAACATGGGTGGGAGTGGCATCGGCAGGGGCCCATTCCACTTCTTCCACAGGCACTAGTTTCCCTTTTGAATTTTTGGCATAATATGCCTTTTCTCCGTTAAGGAGCCCCATCCATGGCTTATAGAAGCTTTGATTCGTTATGTCGCCATAATGAATCGGAAGCACGTGGCCATTGGTCCATGGGATTGACGTGGAATAACGTTCGCGCCCGGTGCCTACTCTTTGAGCATATATATTTCCCTTTTCGTCTTCCCATCTTTTCTGAAGTAAAACATAGACCTCCGCATTATCTCTTCCCTGGAGTGTTTTCTTTGGCGAAAAGCCGGTGGATTTTGTGCGCGTGTTGTCAGCAGGCATTTCTACTTGATAATCAAATACCAGAGCCGACGGTCGTTTCGTGTAGGGCATCCCCATTTCCATTTTTGAAAAAGGGCCTTTCGAAGAGGTTATAGGTTCATAGACTTGTCCCAAAAACAATGTGCCGGCCACCATCACGTCCATATTTACAAGTCCCAACACTTTCACTTCCTCCATCTTAGCCTCCATTTTGGCGCATCTGTTGCCGTTATGCATTGCCGGACTCACTGTGTTGGAGGCCTTTACCACTCCGGCAACTTTGGCATATACATTGCTTGTGGCCCATGGTGATCCCCCTTCGTTGATATATGCCACATTGCCCTCGCTTTTCCCTTCGGGGGCTACTTCATAAACCGTCTTATGTTTACCTCCGATCAATTTTGACTCTGTGAGACCTCGAGCCTTCCAGTTGGAAAAGTCTCCGAATGGAATAGGCTCCAGGCGGAGGGCAGACATGGCGATACCAATCTGGAGGAGTAATAAAGTGGAAAATATCTTATATTTCAATTTCATCGTCGGTTGTCAATATATTGTTGCCATAAAGGAAGTTGCCGGTATTGATGGCTATGAGTTCTGTGATGTCTTCTCCCAGGGTGGCCGATAGGTTTGCGATGATTTGCTCTATTGAGAGAGGCGACTCATCGGTTTCGGCCAGAAGTTTTTCCCGTGGAACGTTTCTCAGGCTCTCTTCGTTGAAATGCTCTCCGAAGGAAAGGTAGATGCCCTGTTCGGTAAGCATTTTGGCCACTGTGGGTTTGTATCGAAAGCCATGCACGAGCCATTTCTGGGTAGGATTGATGTCGCGTTTCATTCCCGTCACAATCTCATGAGCCTTCACATCATGGATTATCAAGGGTTTTTTCAGTTTCTCGGAGATTTCCACCTGTCGGTTGAAAATGAGCAACTGGTTATACATGGGCCCCCCCTTCAAACGATCGATGCCACATTCCCCTATTGCCACGACACATGGCAAAGAGGCTTTGATTTGGAAATCGGCCCATTGGTCGTTGGTGAACTTATTATAGGAGGTCCATGGATGGATTCCTAAAGAATAAAGTTGCCCCTCCTGCGGGTCGAAATCCTCATAGGAGGCCGACACGACAGCCTGAGGCTGAGGAGCCGAATGATGGGTATGTATGTCAAGGCACCGGGTCATATCCGCTTCCACCCCAAGGGTGGCATCTTGAAATTCGTTTTATGGCGAGGAGGCTTCCCTTCCAGGCCCCATGTTTCCGGATTGCCTCAAGGGCATAGGCGCTGCAACTGGGTGTGTAGCGACAGGCCGGAGGAAAATGAGGCGAGATGGCCCCCTGGTAAAATCTTATCAATATGATGAGAAGTCGTGACACGTTTTAAGGGTTTAAGGGTTGGAGGGAGCAACTTTGCTAAGGAGCTTGACCAAAGCCGATTTCATTTTGGTTTCTATAAGAGGATAGTCAAGGTTATCATTATGAATGTAAACGAATGAAATGGAGAGAGTGGCAATTGTTTCATCAGCCTCCACGATGTCCCTTAGGAAGCCGTAATTGAGCCTATAGGCCTCACGTATACGCCTGCGCAGCAATACTCGGTCTACTGCCCGGCGACGTTTCTTCTTGGGCACTGTCACCATCATCTGCATTTTCCCGATCGATTCAGGCACATGGCTTCGGAAATTGCTCTCCAGTTCTTCCGGACTCAGAATCCTCCAGTTAACCCTCAGTGGAAATTCATAAAAAGATTTGCCCTTCCTAAAGACCCCATCCACCAGGCTGCGGTGGTGAAGCCGCTGCGATTTGGGAAATCTATATGAAGTGGTGGCCTCCAAACTTTTTGTGGTGCAAAGTTAATGAAAAAAATTGCCTCCCCATTAGTCAAGTCCGCAGGGGTTTCTTGGTTAGAATTCCGTAAATGCTAAAGGTAGCAGAGATTTTATTGAGGGGAGTTTATAAATCTTATCGCCTCCATAGAGTATCACCTCTATATCGCCATAGAGGTGTTCATATTCAAGGAGGGCCTGACGGCAGCCACCACAGGGTGACACCGGGTTTCTCTGGAATCCATCCTCGAAATTTTCATTCTCGCCCGGTTTGATCCATGCCGCGATGGCTATTTTCCTGAAGGCGACACCCGGATTTGCCGATGAAGCATAGAAGGCTGCCGTGCGTTCTGCGCATAGACCAGAAGGATAGGCGGCATTCTCCTGGTTGCTCCCCTCCACTATCCTCCCGTTGTCGAGCAGAAGCGCCGCCCCTACCTGATATTTGGAAAATGGGGCATAGGCCCTTTGGGTCGCCGACTTGGCATGGTCAACCAGCCTCTGCTCGATTTCAGACAATTCCGAAAAGCTATACTCTCCGATCAAGGATTTTATCTCAAGCGTTTTCATAAATTCTTTTTTTGTGAAATTAGTTCCCCGATTTTCTCAAGATATTTGTCGGTCACTATTTGCCTGTCGAATTCTCGCTCCATTTTTTTCCTGCCGGCAATCCCCATTTTCTCTTTTTCCTCATGTGGAAGAAGAATGAATTTCTCCATGGCTGCCGCTAAAGACCGAGCATCCTTCTCTTTAACCACGAATCCGGTCACACCCTCTTCTACTGTTTCTCCGCAACCGGGAAGTCCAGTAGTGATTATTGGTCGCGCGCTCGCAGCGCTCTCCAGAAGGATATTGGCCATCCCTTCCGGATAATAAGAAGGCAATACTGTGCAATGGATTCGTTCTAACAGGGGTTGGAGTTCCATGACCTTTCCGTGGTAGTGGATGAGGCCCTCTTTAAAATGTTTCTCAATCTCTCCAATGTAAGAGGGTTCACAAGGGCCTGCCACGTGGAATTGGGTCTTGGGATATTTCTTTTTTATTTCTTTAGCTGCCTTCAGATATTCGTCTATGCCCTTTTCCTTGAGCACTCTGGAACAAAAGAGAAATTCTATATTTTCTGTTTCAGGATAAGGGAGAGGCTGATATCTCTCAAGACTCACTCCCGAGCCCGGAAGCAAGGTATGGGGACCTCTATAGATGTTTCTTTCCCCGATAAATTTTATGTTGGATTTATTCTGAAAAAAAACGAATGAGGCCTTCTTGAGAGCTTGCCGGTAGAGATAGCCCATCACCTTGCTGAAGGCACCATCACCCACCAGCGTTGTGCCAAGCCCGCATATATTTTCAATATAAGGAATCCCCTCCCAACCGGCCACCATCCCTCCATAGATATTCGTCTTAGTGTAGTATGTCAGGATGACATCGGGGCGTTCATTGCGATATATTTTCCTCAGATGACGCAATAGCCCTAAATCCTTGCCGATGTTGGTACCCCGATTGTCCACCGGCATATTGATGAAACGGCATCCCAATTTTTCCAGTTTCTTCTCTTCTCCACTCCGTGGAGCTGCCACAGCCACTTTATAATCTCTCTCAAGCAACGCCTTGATTAATTCAAGCCTATGATGATAGAGGTTCATCATATTAGTTCCTATGATCAATATCTTCGACTCAGGCTGTTTCGTCATTTTTTATCAGGGCGTTTCGTATTGGTCTACAAAATTAATGAATTAAATAAAACAAAAGGAATGCCTACTCCAATTTTATAAAAAAAACCAAAATTTAATCCTTTTTTGAAAAAAATAATCTAATTTTAAACTCTATTTTACTGAATTTCCGAATTTAATTGAGTCCAAGGAAGATAAAAACAAAGGAGCCTTTCTCTGATAGAGAAACACTTTATCCACAATTTATTTCTTCTTTAATCGTCATGGGTTAAATTCTAAAAATCAGGTATTTATAGTTTTTAAGTTTATTGTTAAAAACGAAGCGCACAACTCAGCTAAATTGATAGAATAATGCTCAAGATCGCCATAATTGGAGGAAGTGGGTTTGTCGGCACTCGACTCATAGAATTGTTTAAGCGAGAACCCGATAAATATCTATGTAAGAATATCGACCTTTTGCCTTCCCATTTTCATAATGAAATCACTCAGATAGGCGACGTCAGGCATTTCGAAGATATGCGGAAAGGCCTTAAGGGAATGGATTTGGTCATTCTTTTGGCAGCCCAACACCGCGACGATGTTTCTCCCGTGTCTTTATACTACGATACAAACGTAGAGGGAATAAAGACGACCCTCAAGGCCATGGAGGAAAATAATGTCAAAAGGTTGATTTTCTTTTCTTCAGTGGCTGTCTATGGCCTTAACAAACCAAATCCCTCCGAAAATTTCCCACCTGATCCCTTCAACCATTATGGAAAATCCAAGTTGCAGGCAGAAGAGGAACTACAAAAGTGGTTTGCTTCCCATCCCGATTGGAATATAGATATCGTCAGACCCACTGTGATTTTCGGAGAGCGAAATCGTGGCAACGTCTTCAATCTTTTGAAACAGATATCTTCAGGAAAATTTCTGATGGTTGGGAAAGGGAAAAACAATAAGTCGATGGCTTATGTCGGAAACGTCGTGGCTTTCGTGAAATTCTTAATCGAGAATGTCACCTCAGGCTATAATGTTTTCAATTATATTGACAAGCCTGACAAAAATATGAACGACCTGGTTGCAACGGTTTCTAAAGTCTTAAACAAGAATATACCTTCCACTCATTTCCCCTATTGGCTCGGCATGCTCGGCGGCTACGGATTTGACTTAGTGGCTAAAATCACCGGCAAGAAACTTACTATATCTTCCGTGAGAGTCAAGAAATTTTGCGCTTCCACAGTTTTTGACTCCTCCAAAGCCCTTTCTTCAGGATTTAAGCCTCCTTTTACCCTCGACGAAGGCTTACGACTAACTCTTGAATTCGAATTCCTTCATCCTAAAGCAGACGAAATCACATTCGTCTCCGAATAATTTAAAATTCCTTTAGATAATGGATATCTGATATTCAATATCTGAAATTTATTCTCCTTTTTTCTCAAACCTGGAATAGACTTTGAGGGTCTCCTCAGCATTTTTCTTCCAGGAAAACCTATTGAGATTTTCTTCCATTTTAGTCTTTTTCTCCTTAATTGCAGTAGTGTCAAGGAGTCCCTTCTCTATGGCTCTTGACATGTCCTCAACATCATACGGATTGAAATAGAGACTCCCTTCGCCGCATACTTCCGGAATGGAGGAAATATTGCTGACAGCTGACAGTGTGCCAAGGGCGGCAGCCTCCAGCGGAGGGAAACCAAATCCCTCGTAATAGGAAGGGAAGACAAACAAATCGGCATTTTTATAAAGCCACAGAAGTGTCTCTCCATCCACAAAATTAAGATAATGCACTCCCGGACTTTTCTCGATCCTCTCAACCGTTTCTTTGAAGGAATGGTCCTTTCGGCCCACAATCACCAACTGAAGGTCGCTGAGCTCGGGGTTTTCCTTCACTTTCAAATACGCATCAAGGAGACGGTCGTAGTTCTTTCGCGGTTCCATGTGGCCCACGCTCAAAAGAAACCTATGTTTCTTCAATTCCTCCGGAAGGTCTTTAGGCTCTTTAAGCCCTTTATCTGAAAAACTTTCTCGATTGATTGCCTCATGCACCACAGTCACCTTCCCAGGTTCAACTCCAATTAGATTCTCTATTTCTTCTTTCGTGAAGTCTGATATAGATATGATATGGTCGGCCTTTCTTATAGAATCCTTCACACGTTTTTTCAGAAACTGATAGCGGAAAAATTCATAAGTCTGGGGAAACCTGTAGAGGCGCAGATCATGCACAGTCAGCATGACCGGGGTCTTTCTTAACCTCGGGGCATGAAAAAAGGGAGAATGGAAAAGATCGAAACCTTCGGTTTGCTCCTCTCTTCTCCAGAATCTGCCCTCCAAAAGGCTACGCTTGATCCGGTTGCTCAGACTCCCGGAGTTGAAAGGGATTTTCTTTATTTTTAAATCCTGGGGCAAAAACTTCTTGGCATAGTCATACTGGTCTTGCAAAACGTAGACAATGAATTCATTATCGGATTGCAGGATGGAAAATTGATGAAGCAGATTATGGATATATTCCTTGATACCACCCCCCTTGGGTTGATAGAAGGCACAATTGATTGCTATTTTCATTTCCCGATTTCTTATGGGTGAGAAACTCTTAACACTCAGGAGTTTCGATTTTTTTTCAAATATAATGAATTTTATAGTAATTTTACATTGTAAAATAGGAAATTATGTCAGAAGATTCCGCCCAATTGCAACCGCAAGACTCCCCCACCACCGGAGGATATTATTGGTTTGTGATCATATATCTGGTGCTTCTCAGCGCCTTCGGCTCCTTTGTCAACGATATGTATATCCCGACCTTGCCTGTGATGTGTCGGTCTTTCCATTGCTCAGTCTCAACATGCCAGCTTGGCCTCACTTTCGGCATGATTGGCCTCGGTGTGGGCCAGATGCTCTTCGGGCCCTTCAGCGACCGCTGGGGACGCAAACCGATCCTATATATCGCCTTGGTGGTTTTTGCAATCGGAGCCTTCTGCTCTGTATGGTCAAAAAGCATCTGGGAATTCATCTGGTGGCGTCTAGTGCAAGGGTTCGGCGCTTCCGGCGGTTACTTCCTGGCCCGAACGATTCCTGCAGATATGTATCGTGGACAGGCCCTTGCAAAAGTTATGGCTCTCGTGGGGGCAATCAACGGTTTCGCCCCGGCAAGTGCACCAGTGCTTGGAGGTTTCGTTTCCCATAAAATTGGATGGCAGGGTATATTCTGGATTCTTTTTGGATTCAGCATCCTTCTTTTGGTGTTGGCTCCGGCCCTCAAAGAGTCGCTCCCTAAAGAAAGGAGGGTCCAGGGGCATTTTGGAATTGCCTTCAAAAATTATCTATATCTTGTGAAGAACAAGAAATTCATGATCCATTCCACTCTCAAAGGGGCGGCTCTTGGTCTGATTTTTGCATATGTGTCGGCTGCCCCCTTTATTATCCAAGACCATTACGGATATTCTCAGTTGCAGTTTGGACTCTTCATGGGATTCAATGCCATCTTCATTGCTTTAGGCGCCACGACTGCCCTCACCTTCAAACCCCTCAAGAAGGCTGCTGTCTATGGCGGACGCGCCATCATGGTCTTGACAATTGGACAAGGAATTTGTCTCTTTCTTTTAGATAATGTCTGGGTCTATGAGGCATGGAATATCTGTATGATTTTCTGCATAGGGTTAATTTTCACTGTCTCCAATACCCTTGCAATGAATGAGGGACGACTTTATGCCGGCGATGCATCGGCTCTTCTCGGGTTCATCGGATATGTCTTCGGAGGGATTGCAAGTCCGATGGTGGGACTCGACAATGTGTTGCATTCCACTGCAATCACCCAGGTGGCCTATGCTGCCATTATCCTTCTGTTTGCACATCTCGCCGAGGTGTTGCCCCCGGAACTTGTACCCACTTTCCAAAGCGCCTCTCGCACAGGGTTGCCTCAATATCCAAAGCCCCTGGCTTCCACTAAATCCGATGCTCCTACATCCGATGCTCCTGCCGTTCAGCAAGCTTGATTCAATATGGTTAGAGATATAACTATCGAGGATTTTGATTACTCTTTGCCGGAGAGTCAGATACCGTTGCATCCTTTGCCGGCAAGAGATGAGTGTAAGTTGCTCGTTTTTTCTCCTGGCGGAAGAATCTACCACCGTGTATTCAAAGAGCTTCCTGATCTTTTGCCCCCGGGGGCACTTCTGGTATGCAACGACACTAAGGTGATTAATGCCCGGCTTGCCTTCCATAAGGATAGCGGAGCCGCCATCGAGCTGTTCCTTCTCGAACCCTCATCTCCCTCTGATTATGCCCTTAATTTCCAAAGCCGGGAAGTTTGCCGATGGAAATGCCTGGTCGGAAATTCCAAGAAGTGGAAAGAAGGAGAAATCCGGGCCATTGTGAAACCCATAAATGGATGTGACGAAATTATTATCAAAGCCCGACGAATTGAAACTTTGGCCGATGGTGCCTCCGTAATTGAATTCAGGTGGGACAAAGACGACTATACCTTCGGCCAAATTTTGGAGATTGCCGGACGCATCCCGATTCCTCCCTATCTCAATCGTGAAAGTGAGGAATCAGACCTCATCGACTATCAAACTGTTTATGCCAGGGTTAAGGGATCTGTGGCCGCTCCCACTGCCGGACTACATTTCACACCCCGCCTCTTCGATTCTATCTCGGCTCATGCTGTCCCGATAATGAAAGTCACCCTTCATGTCGGCGCCGGCACGTTTCGTCCCGTTAAATCCTCTTCGATTGGTGAGCATGAGATGCATGCCGAGCCATTCAATGTGACCCGCAGTCTCTTAAATTCTCTTATAGAATGGAAGAGAAGAGGCCGACCTGTTGTCGCGGTTGGCACAACTACTGTCCGCACTCTTGAATCGTTGCCATATATCGGAAGAAATATCTTGCAAGGAGTGGGAAATTATGCCAAGGTTGAACAATGGCAGCCTTATGCTTCGGAAGATTTCGACACTCTTGAGGCCCTGAAGGCTATTCTTGCAAAAATGGATGAGGATCATCTGGATTCCATTTCGGCTTCCACATCTATTATGATAGCTCCGGGCTTTAAATGGAGGATAGTGGATTGTATCGTAACCAATTTCCATCAACCGAAGTCCACCCTTCTTCTTCTTGTTGCCTCATTCATAGGAGAAGACAAATGGCGCCCTATGTATGAGGAGGCTCTGCGTGAGGGTTATCGTTTCCTCTCTTATGGAGACGCATGCCTTTTGGTGAAATAAAATTCCTTATCTAAGGCTTTGCCTCTTTACTTTTCATATTAAACCAGGGAATTGGATCAACCGGAGATCCCAGATAGCGAGTTTCAAAATGTAGGTGAGGTCCTGTGGCATTCCCTGTGGTTCCTCCAAGCCCTAAGGCCTCTCCAGCTCTCAACTTCGTGCCCGGAGCTGCCAAATCGATATTCAGATGGCCATATAGAGTTTCAAGTCCTCCGGCATGGCTTACTATTATATATTTCCCATATCCACCTGGATCATATCCTATTTTTGTCACCACCCCGGGCAAGACACATCTAACTGTGTCGCCCATTCCAAGGGATATGTCTATACCATAATGAAAACGTCGGAATCTGCGCCGATAACCGTAACCCGATGTTAAGTCGCCTTCTGCCGGAAGCATAAAATCCCGATAGTCATACTCAGGCAATTCTCCCTGGTAAGGCACATATCTTGAATAACGTCCCCTGGGGGTTCTTGGGCTTTTCCCTCCCCAGTCTCCCGTCTCATAATACCCATGGTATTCATAAATCGACGATAGATAAGATAAAACATCCGTAGCTACCCGGTCGTCAACAATGGCTTCAGCATAATAGTCGCCCACTATATCTGAGAGTTCATTCGGCACTTCTGCTTCCTCCTCATCAGTCTCATCTGTCTCCCCTGCCACTGTCTCTATCAATGCCTGGAAAACATCAGGAGTCTCGGCTTTTCCGACAAAACAAAATAAAATATTAAAAATAATAGCTATTAAAAGAAGGCCGAAGCTTGACTTGGGGGAAATCTTTAAAAGGGTCGCCTTTATGGCAACCCCTTTTTTCTCTTTTTTCGCTATTGTCTGCTTTTTCTCCATCAGTCTTTAGGAGTCTCTGTCTCCTTCTTTTCCTTCACTTTAGCTTTGTATTCCTCCACCAGAGGAGTCCCGAAAAGTATCCAGGCCGAGCAGGCAATGAAAGCCAAGAAAGCGCATCCCCCGATAATCAGACCTCTTTTCGGAGAGGTGGGCCGCATCGCAACTGTAGCAGGAGTGATTTCCGTATAAACCGGGGTTGTTTCTTGCACTCGTGATTTGGCGTTCTGCACCTGTAGAGAAGTCTCATTGTACAGATTGAATGCCAGATTCGACTCGTTTTCAAGTCTCTCTTGAGTCACTTGGGCTGACCGGGTGGCAAGATTTTGGTTGCGGTCTATGTAATCGGCCAGGCGTTGCTGGGCCTTGTAGTATTCCTGCTGGGCCTCTTCGTTTAGTTTCTGGGCATATTCTAAATCCTGGCGAGCTTTATTTGTGCGATAATCGGTCACATAGTCCCTAAGACGATCCACGACAGTATCCACGAGAATTGCGCTCACCATGGGGTCTTGCATCCTAGTCTCAATCGTGATGACGTTGGTTTTCTGGTCTATACTTGCTGACACTCTTTGACGCAACATCCCGACAAGTCCCGCCTCCTGGGGGGTCAGCTTGAAATTGTCCACTGTGTGTTCCTCCGGAACTTTGTTGTCGTCCTTCTTACGGCCAATGGAGGCTACTGCTCCAATTGCACGATTGGGAAGGCTCATCACATAGCTCCACCAAGGACGTTTCGTCTCATTGAGAAGATATTCCTTCACAGTGAAGGTTTCTCCCTTGCTGTCAGTTAGCTTAACATCGAACAGACTGGTTGCAAAAGGCACTGACTCCACTATGTCAGGATAAAGAGTGGGATAAACTGCGTCTGCTCCCGAATTTCCGCTGGCAGAAATTCCGGCCATCGAAGCCAGGGCCCCTAAGCCTCCGCTGATAGCTCCCCGGCCGCTCTTCGACTCCGGAGCCAGCTTCACAGCTGTGGTGTATTCATTCGGTATGCTGTAGGCTATTATCAAACCTGCGAGCGCACCCCAAAGACACCATATCAGGATGGTTTTCCTGTTGGCCCACAATTTATAGGCCAGCTCCAAAAGATCAATCTCTTTCTCTTCCGGTTCTGAGCTTTGACCCTTAGTCGATTGCTCCAGCTCTTCCTTCTTTTTATCCTCTGCCATCCTTAGCGACGATAATAATTCGTTTCTGTCTGTATTTGATCAAGATTTCCAATTGTTCAGGCTATCCCAAAATTGTTCGCGCTACCTGAATATATTCAAGATAGTTGCCGCAAGGGTTGCCACAGATGTGAAACTGCTGGCCAAGGCCATGATCTGCGTCCAGTTGACTCCCGAATTTGCTGCCTTCGAGGGCACGATAATCTGGCAGCCCGGTTCTATGGGGCTACTTCGTTTGGCCTTTGCCACTGTGCCGTTAAGATAGACAATGAAGGCCTTCCCCTTTTTTGCCCGCTCCCCGTAGCCGCCGGCCTGGTCTATGTAATAGCCAAGTTTCTTTCCCGGCTCATACACCACTGAGTTGGGAAACATCACGTCGCCCGAAATTTTGACTGTGCTTTGGAATTGTGGGATATATAGTTGGTCACCCTCCACGAGCACGAGGTCGTAGTGGCTCCCCGGGTAAGCCAATGCCTTCTCAAGATCGATACCGACATTATAAGTTTCTGCAACCTCTATTTTGGTCAAGGCGATGGAGTCGCCGCCGCTCTCCTGATTTTGGGCCATGGCCAGACGAAGCGCCTCTTTGCGGCTCTCATATTCATCTTCAGATAGTTTGCGTTCCAGATGCGCTCCTTTCACATATGCCGCGTCAAGCACTCCTCCGGCTCTGCGGATGAGGTCGGAAACCCTCTCGTTGCGTTTTTCCAACACATAATCACCTGCGAAGAGCACTTCCCCGTTGACCGACACTGAGGCCTGGGGCTCATAGCCCGGGCTTTGGCGCACATGCACCATGTCGTATGGCTGCAATTTGAAGTCTACTCCCGAGCCCACTCTAAGCGACTGATCAATCGAAAGGGAAAAGATTTTGGCCAATTGCTCGGTCTGTTCTGTGGCAGCCGGGTCTACAATGCGTCGGGCCACGTCTATACGGGCCGTTGAAGCTCCCTCCAACAGTCCTCCTGCCTGCAGAATCAGGTCTTCAAGTGTCGTATTTTCCGCATAGGGATATTCTCCCGGGAAGGCAACCTGTCCATCGATTGTCAAGACTCCGCGGTCGATGATATCCTCTATACTCGACACCACCAACACGTCATTTTTCTTAAGTTCGACATCAGGAGCACGGCCTGTCAGGATTTCTCCAAGATCCAGGGCCATAACCTGCAACTGCAGCTCCGGGCCCTCCCGATAGAGCAAGGCTCTTCCGGTGTAGGCATCCTCCTTTAGCCCTTCGGCAACCCCCAAAAGCTCTGCCACAGTTGATACATTGGGACCGATGGCATACATACCCGGACGCATCACGGATCCCTGCAGTTCAACCTTGTTAGTGTATCGGTCGAGCACCGTCCCCACTGTCACTATGTCGCCATCCTGAAGGTGATAAACGTTGAATTCGTTGTTTTCTACGTTATAAAGTTCGTTTTCAAATCCCGTGTGGCGCTGAAGTCTCACCATCCCCGAATAAGCATCCCCCGCAAATCCTCCGGCATACCCGATTAGAGTCTCCACTGTCTCCTGGGGTAGCATTTCATAGTACATCGGACGCTTCACATTGCCGGTGATATTGACAAGCTGCTCATAGGGAGGCACTATTACTACGTCGCCCTCCTGGAGGGTTATGTTGCCATCCGATTTGCCGTTCATGATGTAGTCATAGACATCCACACCCGCCACCTTTCTGCCGTTGCGCAGCACCTGGATGTTTCTTAGCGAACCGATATCGTTGATACCTCCGGCCAGATAAAGAGCGTTGAAGACTGAGGAGAATGGAGAGACAAGGAAGGTTCCAGGAGTTTCCACTTCTCCCATAACATTGATAATGACCGAACGCGTCTCGCCAAGGGTCAGTGAGATGTCGGTCTCCGAGTCATTGACCCCTGAATATTTCTTGGAGAAGGCATTTTTTATATGATTGTTGGCCTGATTGATGGTCATCCCGTTAAGATAGACCGGGCCCAGTTGATCCACCATAATTGCCCCCTCCGGAGATATAATCTGGCGGAGATGCTCCTCGTTGGCTCCCCAGATGTCGATAATCACCTCGTCGCCGGGACCAAGAAGATAGTTCTGGGGTGTGCCGACGTTCACATTGGGTTCAAAGGTCAGTTGATTGGTGTTGAAGATATCGTGGCCGAAGATAATCTTCTCGGGAATGGTGTCGGTCATTTCCTCTTCGTTCAGCCAAAGCATCTCGTCGAGGGAACTTGCGAAGATGTCCACTTCCTCCTCTTCCATAAGTTCATCTTCAGATCCCGTTGTTGAAGATTTGGAAGTTTTGGATGTTTTCGTGGATGAAGTTTTCGTCTTGGAAGAAGACTTAGACGATGTCTTGGTTGATGATTTTTTGGAAACAGCCTTGTTGTTTTGGGAAGAAGTGCGGGTTCGCGAACTTCCTGCTGTCATAGTCCCAGAGGCATTTTCGGCCGCCTGCTGTGCCTCATATTGAGCCTTTATCCTTTGGGCCTGTTCGGGGGTCACTCCCTTGGCAAGCAATTCCTGGCCGATTTGTTCCTGTGACTTGCCCGCAGCCGCCTGCTGCTTGATATACGCAATCACCTGTTGGTCGGTCATCGCCCAGCTAAGCATCGCGATGCTCATCAACAAAAGCAACAATAGATTTCTTTTCTTCATAATGATGCCTGGTTTG
Organism: Muribaculaceae bacterium; assembly: GCA_022509125.1. Classification (GTDB taxonomy): domain Bacteria; phylum Bacteroidota; class Bacteroidia; order Bacteroidales; family Muribaculaceae; genus Lepagella. The sequence continues at coordinate 32,547 of JAFLTU010000004.1, forward strand.
GTGCTGGCGCCTCCCGGGATTCCCTTGCCCAAGGCAGGCCCCTATTTCCCCCTATTTCTTCCAACTTAGCAAAGTTAATGAAATTTATTGGTTAAATTTGCATCGATGAAAACAATATTGATTGTCATTGCCGGCATGGCTGACGTCCCTGACCCTTTGACGGGCCAAGAGACCCCGTTGGTCGCTACCCATGTGCCGGCTCTCGATCTGCTGGCGAGAAGGGGAGAACTCACAGCCATCCCTCCACTCTCCGAAGGGGAACCTGTATCTCATGTCAACGCCCTCTTGTCCTTATTGGGATACGACCTTGCGAGAGGCATCCCCAATGTGGAACAATTGATGGAATTCGGCCTTGACAATTCAAGCCGAATTTCAGATTTCGATTCCCTTCGACCTTTTGTGATTCCTGGATTCTCCGGCCATGGAGTCTGTGTCACTCCATCCGCCTGGGTGAGAGGAGCTGCCAAATGCGCTCTTCTTAAGCCTCTCGATATTTATTCCCCGGGAGCTGCTGACACTGATCTTCTGAATGCGATGGCCCAGCTAACTTGTAGCGCTATTGCAAATCCCCTCTGTGAATTTGTGTTGGTATATTACGATTCCCCGCTCCGAGCTGCCTTAAAAGGTAATTTTGAAGCCAAAAAACAAGCTCTGGAACTAATCGACCGTCATCTGATTTCAACAGTAGCCGACTTTGTCTGGAAGTCTGAGCTTTTCATAAATATGGCGGTGACCACCGACCTCGTGACTCCCTGGCATCGTCGACGGCCTATTCTGATGCCGGTGCCCCTGGCACTTTACTACAACAACCTCGACCAGGAGGGCGACCCCGAATTGAATTTCAATGAAGTGACTGCAATGCTCTCACCTCGAAACTTCAACTCCCCTGACTCCCTTATCCGCTATCTTATAAACTTCAATGTCTCCGAAGAGGAATTGCCTCAAAATCCCCTCCCCTAATCTCAAATCTTATTAAATTCCTTGCATTATCTCCAAGGCTTCTCGTATCTCCTCCTCTTCCACTTCCACATTTATCTGCGGCGCTCCAATATCCTTTAAAAGCGTGAAAAGAGGTTGCCCATAATTCCGGTTCTTTTTATCGCTCTTCATCTTCCCAATAAGAATGTCGGTGTCTTTGCAACCCACAGGGGGCAGCCCATAGTTCTCTCTCAAAAAGCGTCGGTAATAATCCACCTCCCCGGAGTTGAATCCGAGCTTTATGTGACTCAGGATTAAGGCCACAAGCATTCCGTGGGCCACTGCTTTACCATGGGTGATCTCTTGATCGCGTGAAAGACAAAGGCTTTCAATGGCATGACCGGCCGTGTGCCCGAAATTCAAGATCTTACGAAGTCCTTGCTCATGAGGGTCTTGGGCCACTACCTCCTCCTTCACCCTTACACATTTCTCTACCAGATGCCCAAGTTCATTTGATTCAGACAACACTTTATCGATGTCCAGAAGCCTTATATACAAGTCTCGGTCGCTTATCAGGCCCGTCTTCACCATCTCAGCATAGCCCGACAGAATTTCAGAATCGGGAAGGGTCGAAAAGGGCAAAGGACTGATGATCACTCGAGAAGGCTGATGAAACGAACCGATCTCGTTTTTAAGCCCTTTAAAATTGATTCCGGTTTTACCTCCGGTAGCCGCATCCACTGCCCCCAATAAAGTCGTGGGGAAATTCACTGTTCGGATACCTCGTTTGAAGGTCGATGCCGCAAACCCTCCAAGATCGGTGACCACTCCTCCCCCGATATTGAGCACTACGCTGTTTCGGGTTGCTCCGATCTCCTCAAGTTTCTCCCACACTTTCCCCGCGGTTTCCAGGTTTTTCCCATCCTCTCCGATAGGAATCTCAACCACAGGAGTTTCCTGCAAAATATTGGATTCAGAGAGGAGGGGAAAAACCTTGTTTCTCACATTGCTATCGGTCACAATCAATACCCTGTCGGGAGACAGCATATCGATGCTCTCATCGATGGCAGTAGTAGGCTCGAAGGTCAGATATTGTTTATCCATTCAGCAAAAGAAGTCATATTAGGAAAAATCAAGTCAGCCCCCTCTTTCTCGAAAGCTTCAGCAGGGATAGGGCCCGTGGTGACAGCTATTGTGAAGAGTCCCGCCGCTTTGCCCGACCTCACTCCTAAGGGCGCGTTTTCTATCACTATGGCCTCCTCCGGTTTCACTCCGGCCTTCTGCAGTCCCTTTAGGTAGGGATCAGGATGAGGCTTGCCATTATTGACATCAAGGGCGGTCACTCTCTTATGGCGGGGGAAAAATCCGGGATAATCCCGGTCGAGCCCGTCGAGCAGCGAACCCTGGGCCGAACCGGTCACTAACACAGTGTCAATTCCCAGTTTTCGCAGTCCCTCCAGCATATCTTTGGCTCCGGTCATCATCGGGGCCTCTCCGCAATGCTTGAAGAGCTCGGTCTTCTGATGATAAATAGCATCGCGTTCCTCTTGAGTGGTTTCTCTGCCAAGTTCTCTCTTCAGGATCATTCCGATAGTGTCGGAACCCTTCATCCCCTCATAAAGATAATATTCTTCGGGTCGGCTCGTAGTGACCCCAAGTTCGGTGAAGAGCCGGTGCCACGAGGCCGCATGAAAGGGCATAGAGTCATATAAGACTCCGTCCATATCGATGAGGGCGGCTTTCACCCCCTCAGGAAGTTTCCTTTCCATTTCTCCTAAGCGTCTGTTTCTTCAAATTTAGGCCCCGTCTATGGAGCCGGTGTCAACTGAAAAAAGGGATTTCAGTCAAGAAAACTGTCTTTAAGGATTTGTATGACGTCTTCTCTTGTCAGTTTCTTATATCCGCCTCCTAAAATGGTGGAATCTGCAATACCTTCAAGCATCGCCTCCGTCACTCCCAGTCCTGTGACATTTGAAGCCGCTCCAATCTCCTTGATCCAGTCTTCAAGAGCTGCTACTCCCGCTTTTGCCAGTTCTTCTTCAGTTTTTCCTTCTGCAGGGATCTCCCATACCACTTTTGCGAAACGTGCCAATCTGTGTTGGTCCTCTTTCAAGATAAATCTATAGTAGGCTCCCGAAATCGCCGACAAAGCCATTCCATGGGTGGCATGGGTGTAGGCACCGATAGCATGAGCGATCATATGCACCATCCAGTCGCCCTTCTTACCCATCTTAAGCAGGGTATTCAATGCCCATGTGGCACACCACATGATGTTAGACCGTGCTTCATAATTGCGGGGATCTTTAACGGCAACTCTGCTGGAGGCCACCACAGAACGCATCAATCCTTCAATCATATAGTCGGTTGTGGAGTCATCATCGCCCGAAAAATATTGCTCCATTAAATGGCTCATGATATCAAATATCCCGGCCACCATCTGATTTTGCGGCAGACTGAAGGTATATTCAGGATTTAGAATGGCAAACTTCGGAATAAGACGTTCTCCGAACACTTTTCCGAGTTTTAATTTATTGGGTTCGTCGGTTATGACTGAACCTCCGTTCATTTCTGACCCGGTGCCTGCAAGTGTCAATACCGATCCCACAGGGATAACCTTCTGGTCCGATGCCGGTTCATTGCCTTTTACCCAGAAATTTTCCCAAGCGTCGCCGTCATACCAGGCAGCTGCAGCTACTCCTTTGGAATAGTCTACTGTAGAACCCCCGCCAACAGCAAGGATTAAGTCTACATCGTTTTCACGTGCCACCTTTATTCCCTCATTCAATTTTTCCAACGTCGGATTCGGCATCACTCCCGATAACTCGATAACTTCCTTGCCCGATTCTTTCAATGCCTTGACAACAGTGTCATATACTCCGTTGGTCTTTATAGAACCCCCTCCGTAGGTAAGAAGCACTTTAGGCCCGAAATTTTTTAATGCCTCAACAAGATTAGTCTCTACTTCCGTCCCAAAATAAAGTTTGGTCGGATTGTAATAGATGAAATTCCCTAACATAATTTATTGTTTTTTCGTTTCGTAAAGTTGCGTGGTTAATATGGGTAAAATTATTCCTTCCATAATCTTATATCCCTCTAAAGATGGATGAACTCCGTCTATGCTCAAACCCTCTTTCATGCCGTAATCCTCATTACTCATGCTACTGAAATAATCAGCAAATGGCAAATTTTCCGATTCTGAATATAGGCGAATTTTTTCATTCAAGGAAATCAACTTTTCAGGTATTCCTTTCATTTGCGGATTCCAATAAAAATGATCTGTGGGAGGGACACTCGTCAACACCACTTTGATGTTGTTAATCCGGGCAAGCTCTGCCATGGAAATAATATTGCCCACTGTTATAGCTTCATTATAGTTATGATTATTTTCTGCCACATCGTTGGTGCCCGCTGTTATAACCACTATTTCCGGTTTTAAATTTATCACATCTTCTCGAAAGCGGTCGAGCATTTGGTAGGTGGTCTGGCCTGAGATTCCTCTTCCTAAAAAATTATTCGACTTGAAAAAGTCCGGATCCTCTTTGACCCATCCCTCTGTGATGGAATTACCCATGAAAACCACCTTAGGCCGCATATCTTCGGGTAGAGATTTTATCGAATCGTTTTCCATAGCATATTTCCCGAATTGAGCCCAGTCATCGGCAGGCCAAGCCATAAAACCACTCAAGGAAAAAACGGAGGCTGTCAAAATTAAAATAAGTCTTTTAATCATACTCTATCAATATTTTTAATCTCATCCTTCGACTCCTCGGTCGCTTCTACCTTTACATCAGGTTCCACATCCTTCATTCCATCTTTGAAGGCCTTGACTCCTTTGCCCAGTCCCTTCATCATTTCGGGAATCTTCTTTCCTCCAAAGAATAGAAGCACTACTAAGGCTATCAACAGGACTTCCTGAAATCCGAGTCCTCCTATTAAATCAAGTGTCATATCTCTAAAAATATTTTTTTGTAATTTCTTATATCCAATTTAACTTTCTCACATCCATTTGATTGATTGTCAATGGCAAACCTTGGAGAGGCTTCGTCGCGGAGCAACCGTGACATGGCTTAATTTGTCTGCCTTTGGGTGAAAAATGTTAATTTTTTCTACCCCGGGTCAAAAACTGTGTCAAGATCTTTTAATCTAATGTCCGTATGCTGATACTTGTTTTTAGGCATTACTTCTCTAATATACTAAACTTTAACTTTTATTTTTTATTATCTTTTTCCGCGGAAATCCTTCAAATTTGAACTTTAAGCTAAAATTCTGTGATTTTCCCAAATTTACGTGCCTGGACGATAGCACTAATCCTCTACTTATATGGGCCCCTTTCCCCGCTTTTATCTTTTTAAAATTCACTAAACTTTTGATTTAGGCGATTTTTAATTAGATTTGCAGTAAGGGAAGGAATGGCGCCTTGCCACCCCCTTTTTTGGCCCCATTCGAATGTGGCCGCGCATCCTAAAAAATGTAGGAATGAAGAAATTATTAATCATATTATTGGGTTTCATCACTTTATCACTTAGCTATGCAGCCTCACGGCAGGAGGCGTCGCTCTCGGAATTCAACAAGCTAAGAATGGCCCAGGCAGCAATAACCCAGCTTTATGTTGATTCCGTCGACGAGGGTCGACTCGTCGAGGATGCTATCGTGGCAATGCTCGCCGGTCTTGACCCGCATTCACAATATAGCAACGCCGAAGAGACTAAAGACCTCAACGAACCCCTTGCAGGAAATTTCAGCGGTGTGGGTATCACGTTCAACATGAACAACGACACGCTCTACGTCATTCAAACCGTCTCAGGGGGGCCATCCGAAAGAGTGGGAATCCTGGCCGGCGACCGTATAATAGCCGTCAACGACACTGTCATAGCCGGAGTCAAAATGAAAAACTCCGACATAATGAAGCGACTTCGCGGCCCGAAAGGCACTAATGTCGACGTCAAGGTGCTTCGCCGTAACCAAGGCACCAACGACACCATCGATTTCCGCATCACTCGTACCGACATACCTATCTATAGCGTAGATGCAGCCTATATGGTTGACGACAAAACAGGTTATATACGGCTCAACCGGTTTGCCGCCGAAACAGCCGAAGAAATGCAAAAGGCGATCAAAGACCTCAAGAAGCAGGGGATGGACCGCCTGATTCTCGACCTCACCGACAATGGAGGTGGATATCTCAACGCTGCCGTTGATCTCCTCGGAGAATTTCTCCAACCCGGGCAAATGACTGTCTACACCGAAGGTCTTAACTCCCCGAGAATCGACAATTTTGCTAAACCCTCCGGCAGCAAACCCCTTTTCAACGAGGGAAGGCTTGTGGTGATGGTCAACCAATATTCGGCATCTGCTTCCGAAATAACTTCCGGTGCCATCCAAGACTGGGACCGCGGACTTATTGTGGGCCGTCGCACTTTCGGGAAAGGTCTTGTGCAACGCCCCATTCCTTTCCCCGACGGATCTATGATACGCCTAACTGTTGCGCATTACTACACTCCCACAGGACGTGACATCCAGAAACCTTACGAGAAAGGTAACGCAAAGGCTTATCGGAGCGACATTATCGACCGTTTCAACAGCGGTGAGCTTATGCACGCCGATTCAATCCATCATGTCGACTCCCTTAAGGTGGAAACTCTCCGACTTAATCGGCCTATTTATGGGGGAGGGGGAATTTATCCCGACCGGTTTGTGGCTCTCGACACTACCGAATACACTAAATATTATCGCGACGTAACTGCAAAAGGTCTTATTAACTCTTACAGTATCGCTTATGTAGACCAACATCGCAAAGAAATTGTGAAGGAATATAAGAACGACACCAATTTCAACCGTGAATTCCAAGTGACGCCCGAAATGCTGCAAGAGCTTTTCACCCTCGCTGAAAAAGAGGGCATTGAATTCAATCAGGAAGAGGCTCAAACGAGCACTCCTCTCTTTTCAATGATAATCAAAGGACTAATTGGCAGAGATGTCTTCGATAATTCCACTTACTATAAGGTCTACAATAGCCATGACCCCATTTTCCAAGAGGCTTACAGGATTATAAATTCCGAAGACTACGACACCCTCCTCCCAAAATAGATAACGCATAAACCGGCAGATAAAATTTTTTTGAATTACTAACCACGCCCCACTATTATGAAATATATCTATTCCTATTGCTTGAGTTTATTGGCATTCCTTACGGCTGCTAATGTCGCAGCCGCACAGACATTCCATCTTGATGGATGCCTGACTTGCGCTCACGCCGACTCCCTGTTGTCGGCTCAAAAAGACTCATTGGTGGTTTCAAACCCAAGAGCCCTTTTCGACTCTCTCCCGGCTCCGAAAGTCAACAACAATATAGTGAATCTTAGCCTTGTGCCTAAGATTTTCTCAGGATATCAGAAAATTCAAGACATTCCTAATCTTTCAAAATCAGGATTGCAATATAATCTAAACCCTGCCACTCCTCTGCCGATTTTGCAAGAGGATGAGATTTCCACGACGGAATTTCCGGAGACTTTGTTGCCGGAGGAAGAGATCGCTGAAGAGCCATCCCTGCCTGGTATCCAAAAATACCACACTCCTCAATGGCTCCGTGACGCCGTCAAGAGTTCTCAGGCTCAGGAAAATCTTCTTTATTCCTATATGATCGACAATCCCATGGCTATCGAATATGCTTATTGGGATCTCCCACTTCCTCCGGTGCTCCTTGAGGAAGACCGCTCATTCATCGCCTTCCTTAACCGTCAGGTAGTCCCCGAAGTCGACCCGGGAGATGCTGATATCGAGGAAACGGAGATAAAAAAAGTGTATTGGCTGCATAAAGTGGGAACTCAGCTCCAATTCTCCCAGGCTTATGTGTCCCCCAACTGGTATCAGGGTGGAAATAGCTATCTCTCAATGCTTTTCAATTTCAACTGGAATGTGCAGCTAAATCCGGTCTACCACCCCAACCTTTTATTCACAAGCGACCTTCAATATAAAGTGGCCTTCAGTTCTAATCCTAAAGGCTCCTACCATAGATACACCATCGCCGAAGATAATTTCCAATACAATCTCAACTTCGGTGTCAAAGCTGTCAAACAATGGTTTTATTCTTTCAACCTCCAGTTCAAGACTCAGCTCTTCAATAATTTCGATGAAAACTCCGATGTGCGCACCGCGGCCTTCCTATCTCCCGCTGACTTGAATATGGGTCTTGGTATGACCTACACTCACACCAACAAACTAAAAACTTTCACCTACACCTTGACCATCTCTCCCCTGTCATACAATATGAAGGCCTGTCTTAAAGACAACAACATAGTGGATCATGCCACTTATGGCATACCGGCCGACAAACATGTGAAAAATGAAATCGGTAGCAACCTCGAATACACCATGGATTGGAAAATCACTACCAACATCGCCTACAAGACCAGGGTATTCATGTTCACCGATTATAAATATTACATGGCCGATTGGCAAAACACCTTCAGCTTCGACATCAATAAATTCCTTAGCACTCAGGTTTTCGTGAATCTGCGCTATGACGGGTCAACTGAAAATTATGGCAAATGGAAGAAGTTTATGCTTAGGGAACTCTTAAGCTTCGGCCTCTCCTACACCTTCTCTACAAAACCCTAACTCTTACATCCCATTACTCCTTCCCTTCTCTGTTAGGGAGAAAGGTTCACGGTAGAGGAGAAGCATTGTTAATAATATGCGATACAAAGAGATTTTATTAAGCCTAATCATAATTATAGGTTGCGGAGCCATGGGAATGGCTGAGGCTCCGGTGGCCTATGATATCGACATGGCTAAGGAGATTTGTCAAGAACTCCCGCTTGAAAATCTTGAAGGCATATGGGTCTATCCCGATGACAATGTCACTGTTTTGATTCTTAACGACCATGAAGAATCCATGCAACGTTTCCCCTCCTACACCATTTCTGTGGTTGAAACTGCCGATAGCCGGCTCCGGCGAGGGGATAAAATCGGAAAACTTTTCGCAACGGCTCAAGAGAATGTCTATCGTATAGAGCTTTCCACCGAACGGAAAAACGACCTCCTGCTAAAGCCGAAATCATGTCTGGCCACTCTCTCAAGCAATGGAGATGCCTTCATTATCAAGAAACAGAAGCTCCCTTTCAAGAGTCGGCTAAATTTAAATTTCAGCCGGCTCCTCCCCGGCTTCTGGAAAATTGTAAGCACCGGAATTTCCCCTTCCTCCGGAGGTCCTTCGGTCTCTCCTCCCGTTGGATTGGTGAAAATATTCCCTTCCTATGACGGCAATGGCTCTTCTCGAAGAAAAATAAGATACCTATGAATTCAAGAATCACCAATCTATTCAATTTTTGCATCATAGGTTCCGTGCTTCTTGTTGCTTGCCTCCTATTCTCTTCTCAACAATTGGAGGCCAAGAAAATAAAACATTCCTTCACAATAGCAAAGGAAAAAAAGGGGGTGACGAAAAAGAACGTGGAAATGACGGGGTGCCCTATTTCTATGGCTGATTCCCTCGCTGCCAATAATGAATCTGTGCATAATACTTCAACCCAAATTCACCCGGACATCTTCCAATGTGGATTTGCCGGATATGACAAGGAACCCAATTCAAATATCGAGTCTTTTATCCTTATAAACAAAAGCGGCAACACCATTACAGGCTATGAAGTCAGAATCGATTATCTTGACATGCAGGGACGTATGCTGCATTCCAGAGTGGTGAAGGAGCCTTGCGAGGTGCCTCCGCATGAAACCCGAAGACTTGACATTAAGAGCTGGGACACTCAGCGAACCTATTATTATTACTTAGGCAACGCTCCTCGAAAAGTGGCAACACCTTACCAAGTGAATTTCACCCCCCTCACATTCTGGGTAATTTGAAAGCCCTACACAAATCTCTCATTCCAACTCCCCTCCCTATGGACAATAAAACCTTCTTGGACACTCTCTCCCAACGTCTTGACATCTCCTTGGCCTCAGTGGGCGCCCTGCTTGAATCTTTGGCCAAAGAAATAGCCGATAATGCCGCAAATCTCGACGGGGTCGTCGTGCCCGGGTTCGGTTCCTTTGAGCCCCGCCTGAGAGAGGAAAGAGTTTCGTTGCATCCTGCATCAGGGAAACGTCTGCTCGTCCCTCCCAGAATCACTCTCTCATTCAAACAGTCGCCCATTCTCAAACAAAAAATCAACTCCTGACCTACCATCCCATTTTCGATATGGACAACAAAATCACTGCGAGCGCTCTCGCCGCCAATATGGCCCTGGCTACCGGTAAAAGCCGTAAGCTTTGTGAAGATTTTATAAGGGAATTTTTCAAGCTTGCCGGAGAAAATTTAGAGGCCGGAGAAAACCTTAGAATTAAAGGGTTCGGCTCCTTCAAGATAGTTGACGTTGAAAGGAGAGAAAGCGTCAACGTCAACACAGGTGAGAGATATGAAATCGCCGCACATCGCAAGGTGGTTTTCACTCCTTCTAAAGAGATGGCGGAAACTATCAACGCCCCGTTCCGTGACTTTGACTCCGTGGAAATCGACGATGAAATCCCCGATGACGTCCTTTTGGAAAATGAAGAGACACCGTTGATGGAAAACGAATCACTGAGCGAGGAAGACTCTGTGAGCAACTATCGTCTGCAAGAAGGTTCTGAAGAGGAGGGAGCTGATGATGAAATCACAGCCGAAGCCTATCTTTCTCAGTCTCCCCACGCGGATGATACGTCGCCTATCTATGAGGCCTCGAAAGAACCTGCGGAGGCCACCCTTCCCCCGGGAAATACAGTGCCTCCGGAAAACCCTTCCCATGAAGAAAATTCCAGTCCGCTTAATTCCTCCGAAGAAGAAATTACCCGACCATTCAACTCTTCCGAAGATGAAGATTTTTATGAACCCGAGCAGGAGCCCACAAGATTTTGGAACGGTTTCCTTATCGGGACCTTGTCCACCTTTGCCGTCTGTGCTGTCATATTCATGCTCGGATGCTTCCTCGACTGGTGGCCTCTCAATTTCGGAGACCCAAAGGAGACATATGCACTTGTGGAAAACAATGAAATTGCCCCAAATCCGGAAGAAGAGACTTCTGTTATCCAAGGAGAGGAAGTGCAAGAACCTGAGCCAATCTACGACACTGTCTCAACCACACGTTATCTCACCACAATAGCTCGCGAACACTACGGCGACTATAATTTCTGGCCTTATATCTACGAGGAAAACCAAAGCATCCTGGGACACCCCGACCGCATAACTCCCGGAACGAAAGTAGTGGTGCCTCCGCTCTCCAAATATGGAGTAGATCCCTCCAACCCCGAGGATGTCAAAGAGGCCAAAAAGAAGGGCGCTGAAATCTATGCCCGATTCAAATAAATTGAAGGCGCTGATTATGCAATCGGCGCCTTTTATTTCTAAAGAAACTGAATTTAGAAGGATCTTTTCACAGAATATCCTACTTCCTTGAGCTTCTGCATGATTTCATCCACATGGGCCTGATCACGTGTCTCAAGGTCTATCTGCAGAATACATCCGGTAACGTCCGTTGAATTTGAGGCCCTTTCATGCACAACCGACAAGACGTTGGCCCCTAAACCGGAGATTACATTCAAAACCTCTGCCAAGGCTCCGGGTCGGTCGGCAAGATCGAAGGTAATCGATACCAACCTTCCGCTCTTCACCAAGCCTCGCGTGATAGCGCGGTTGAGGATGCTAACATCTATATTGCCTCCCGAAACGATACATACAACCTTTTTCCCTTTTACCGGCAATTTATTGTAAAGCACAGCAGCCAAGGCTACTGCCCCCGCACCTTCAGCAACCATTTTCTGTTTTTCCATCAGAGTCAGGATAGAAGCCGCAATCTCATCATCGTTCACTGTCACTATTTCATCCACATATTTGCTTATAAGTTCCAGAGTGAGATCTCCCGGTTCCTTCACCGCAATGCCATCAGCTATAGTCTTGACACCATCAAGTCTCACCTTCTCCTTTTTTTCCAGAGACACCTTCATGGATGGAGCCCCCTCGGCTTGAACTCCATAGACCTTCACTTCAGGCCTAAGGGTCTTGATGGCAAAGGCCACTCCCGAAATCAATCCTCCACCGCCCACCGGCACAACCACTGCGTCGAGGTCGTGTAACTGGGAGAGAATTTCAAGCCCGATGGTGCCCTGGCCGGCTATCACCTTCGGATCGTCAAAGGGATGGATGAATGTATAGTCATGTTCCTCCTGAAGTTCCACAGCCCGATTATGGGCATCGTCATAGACCCCGTTGACCAGACATATCTCTGCTCCAAAATTTCTCGTGGCCTCTACCTTCGAGAGAGGTGCCGTAGCCGGCAAACAGATTAATGACTTGATCCCGTTATGGGTCGCTCCCAAGGCCACTCCCTGGGCATGATTGCCGGCTGAACAGGCGATCACGCCTTTACGCTTCTCCTCATCGCTAAGTTGAGATATCTTATAGTAAGCCCCCCTTAACTTAAAGGAACCCGTCAACTGAAGACACTCCGCCTTCAGATAAACCTCACAATCTTCCGAAAGATTGGTAGGCCCCATCACAGGTGTGACACGTGCCACATTCTTCAAAACTTCCTGAGCCTTAAAAACCTCAGATATTTCAAGCACATTTTTTTCCATAATAATAGTTTTTCATGGTCATAAGAGGAGTCTGTTTTCCTCTCTCTCAAAGAATTTCTCCGACACTGCAAAGTTAAGGAATTTTCCCCTTATCTTATTTGTGTATATTAGACCTTATCGCTACATTTGTATGACCGGCAATAAACAAGCCAGACAAATTTCCGGATTGATATAACAATTTTTTACTCCAATCAGACCAATGGAACTTAAAGGCTCACAAACTGAAAAATATCTCGCCAAGGCTTTTGCGGTAGAGTCTACGGCAGTGACACGCTATATCTATTTTGCCAAAACTGCCAAGAAAGAGGGTTACTTTTTTTTCGCCAAAATTTTTGAAGAGACAGCAGCGAATGAAAACAGGCATGCAAAAACCTTTCTTAAATATTTACAAAACGGGGCTGTCGTGAGTGACCCGATTGAAATTGATCCCGGTATTCTATCTCCCACAATCGACAATCTGGCCATTGCCGAACACGAAGAAGACATAGAGGGAGTCCAGACCTATCAGGAGGCTGCCAAAGTGGCCCAGGCTGAAGGCTTTGCCGAAATAGCCGTTAGATTCCGCATAATTGCCGGAGTGGAGGCTCATCATAAAGAGAGGTTCGCCTTGATGCGCCAACAAATACAAGATGACACTGTCTGGAAACGTCCCGAGGCTATCAGATGGCAATGTATGGAATGTGGATATATTTTCGAGGGTAAGGAACCCCCAAAGAAATGTCCGGGTTGCGGAAAAGATTTTCATCATTTTATGCCTATGGGAGAACTCCTCTGAAAACCCATTACATGCATAAAAATCACCTTCTTCACTTTTAATAGCAACAGAAGAAATAATGGAGGCCCTTTATCATTATCTCTGGAAAACCGGTCTGAGAGGCAAAAATTTTAAAGATGTCGATGGATTGGAGGTTGAGGTGATCGACCCGGGCATCCATAACCACGACTCCGGGCCCGATTTTTTCAATTCAAAATTGAAAATCAACGGGGTGGAGTGGATAGGTAATGTTGAAATCCATGTTAAAGCCTCCGACTGGTTTCGACATCAACATGAAACCGACTCGGCCTATGAGAATGTAGTGCTCCATGTAGTAGGAATTTCCGATAAGAGGGTAACCCGACAAGACGGCTCCTTGATTCCACAGATAGAACTGACCTTCCCTGAGAAATTTTTCAAAACCTATTTGATCCTCTCTGAAGGGGCCACAGGTCTTAGATGCGGTTCAATGATCTCTACTCTCCCGGAACTCAACAAGACCGACTGGCTGGAGAGTCTTTCCACTCAACGTCTGCAGTCTAAAGCCTCCAAGGTCTTGGAAATCAATTCCGCCCTCGATGGCGACTGGGAACAGACTGCATTCATTATGCTTGCACGCGGACTAGGTTTCGGATTAAACGGCGATCCATTCGAATTGCTGGGTCGATCCGTGCCTCTCCGGATTCTTCATCATCATAGCGACAATCTTTTTCAGCTCGAAGCCATACTCTTCGGGCAGGCTGCAATGCTCGACGCCACGCTCTATATGTTTGATGAATATTACCAGGCCCTTTGCAGAGAATATTATTTCCTGGCTCGCAAGTATGGATTAAAACCTCTCAGGCCCGGTCTTTGGAAATATTCCCGCACCCGTCCCCAGAATTTTCCTCATCGAAGAATCGCCTTTCTGGCCAACTCAGCCTTTGGGGGCTTCTCCCTTTTCTCCCGAATGCTGGAAAACTTTGGCGACAGCGATAAATTAATAGACGTATTCGACATGGAGGCCGAAGGATATTGGAAAACCCATTATTCTTTTGACGATGAGACTTCAACCCCACCCTCCCGGCTCTCTCGGGCAAGTCGCATCCTGCTGACCGTCAACTCCGCAATTCCTCTTCTTTATGCCTACGCTTCTGCCACAGGGAATCCGGACCTTGGAGAAAAAATCCTCTCCCTTATGCAAGATCTGCCTCCGGAAAGCAACTCCATCACTCGTCAATGGCAGATTCTCGGTTTCCCTGCAAAAGATGCCGCCAAGAGTCAAGCCCTAATTCAGCTCCAAAAAGAATATTGCGATAAAAACAAGTGTATCTATTGCCGTTTTGGCCATCATTTCCTACGCAAAACGGCTAATCCGGTTGAATCCTTTTCCTGACACGGTCTTAAGTTGTAGAAGCGCTTCTCAGCTCCCCTTTAATTGTCTCTGCCAATTCTATTGTCTTATTCAAGTCACCGATTAAGACTCTACGTTTTTTCTTATTTAGCAGATAGAGAACATATCCCCCGGGAACAAACCATCTTAATACCTTCGACAGCCAGGCAGGATGCGTGGGGTTAATCACAAAATCAGAATAAATCCATGGAAATTCGGAAAGCTTGTCCACTATATTGTTGTTACGGCTGTCCTGAAGATATTCAGTCAGAGAATCGAGTTCTTCACCCGTCTTATTTAATTCAGCTCCTATAGCCTTCTCGCTCCACAACTCCCCATAGGAAGGACGTCGGCTCAATTTTTCAATCAATTCACGACAATCGTCAATAAGTTTCGAAAGCCTTTCATTAGCCTCAGAGTTGTCTACTTCATTGATGATGACCTCTTTTCTTCCGATGCTGCGTGGCGACCGAATGCCCCTTATCTTGCGCAGCAACTCTTTATAGCTGTCGGGATTAAACACGGCGGAATCATTCATCGCCTTATAAGTGACATAGATTCCCAAGGGGGCTAAAATGAAAGTGGAAAGCCAAATACCAATCCAAACCTCCCAACGTCCGTCGCGCGCCATCTTATAGCCGGTGTTGTCGATGATATAATAAAAGAGGAATAGCAACACGGATATCACCAGAGGGGTGCCAAGGCCACCCTTCCGGATAATTGCTCCCAATGGAGCTCCAATAAAAAAGAATATGAGACAAGCCACCGACAAAGTGTATTTCTTCAGCAACTCAATCTTATGACGGCGGATGCTCATCTTGTCGTCGGAAATAGTTGCCGATTTAAACTGCACTTCATTGACCCGTCGCTTAGATATCGAAAGTGCCGTCTCAAAAAGTCGCCCTCGTCGCTCCATCGGCACTGATAAAATCAAAGAATCCAGATTAAAGGTCTTTACTCCCGCAACCTCTTCTTCAATATTTATTTCTTCTTTGATTTCATGGCCGGTTCTCTTCCCCTCCTTTTGGTTTCTGTTTTTCCCCTCTTTTAAAGCCGGGTTCTCTTTCTCTATTTCTGACTTTTTCTCACGCTCGGATTGAGTGAAGACAGGCTGCCCCGTTTTACGGTCTACAAGCAGTGGGAAAGCATTCTTTCTCAAATCATTGGCATAGATATTCCCTGTGGAATCTATACGGTTGCTCACGGAGTCGATTGTATGCTGAAGTTCCACGATGTTTTTCCCGACATACTGGCTCCGTATCCCTCCCTCGTCCATTCGGTTGAAATTAGCATCGAAGGGAATAAGAATTTGCTTGTCGACAAAAGATTCGCGACGGAAAGGGACATTCTTGTCTAAGGCTTTCTGTTCGCGGAGATTTTCAAACTGCTCCCCTGTAAAGAGATGTAGATAGAGATATCTCATATCGGCGGTAAAAGCCATTCTTCCGGAATCGGCCACAAGGATTGTGGCGTTATCGCCCCCTCGCGTCACGTCGTAGATCATAACGTCATAAAGCATCCCCGTATCCTGATTCTTGCTTTGAACAAGTAGATTATATCCGGGTATCTGGTCGTAAAACACTCCCTCCGGAATTTCAACTTCAGGAGATTTCTGACGCATAGAAAAGAGAAGTGTCCACATCTTAACCTGAGCCGGTGGCAAAGCATAATTCTGAAAAAAGAAGGCCCCGACAGCCACAAAAAACATTAAGACTATCAAGGGTCGCATCGTGTGGACCAACGATATACCTGAAGCCTTCATGGCCGTCAGTTCGAATTTCTCTCCGAAGTTGCCGTAGGTCATCAGGCTCGCCAGCAATATGGCAAGCGGCAATGCCATCGGCACCATCGAAACCCCGGCATAGAAAAACAACTCACCTATCAAAGAGAAGGGCAAACCTTTGCCCACCAAGTCGTCGATATGCTTCCAGAGAAACTGCATCAACACGATGAAGAGCACGATGAAAAATGTCATCGCGAACAGAGGCAGAAAGCTCTTCAAAATGAAGGTGTATAGTTTCTTTACTATAGCCAAGACAAAGGTTTTTGGATTTAAGAGTTATTTCACAACTCCTCCAGAAGGGTCATCACAGCTGTGTGGAGCTGATGGTCTTCTCCGCCCATCACCTGCTCGGGAGTATTGATCACAAATATATCGGGTTCCAGTTGAGAATTTTCCAAGAAAGAGCCATCGGGTAGTCTATAGCCAACCACAGGTATGCCGAAGACCATTGTGGGATCCTGCATTGTGACCCAGTTGACCGAAGTCATAGTTCCCGGCACCGGAGCTCCCACAAGTTTTCCGAGCCCCTGATGTTTGTAAACCCAGGGAGTGCCATGGGCATTGCTGTAGCATGGTTCTCCCATCACCATGATCGAGGGTTTGGTCCAGCGACGAGAAGGCATCCTGGCAGCCTCTTCGCCTCTAACCTCCTGCTTGAAATATTCCTTTCCACTAAACAAGACCTCGATATCCTCGTGTAGGCGTCCCCCTCCGTTCCAACGGATGTCGATAACTATTCCCTCACGGTCGTTGTATTTCCCAAGTATATCTGAATAGATTTCACGGAAACTATCGTCGCCCATCGACTGGATATGCACATAGCCAAGTCGGCCATCACTCCATCTATCCACGTCGGCTGCTCGGTTTTTAACCCATCGTTTGTATAAAAGGTCTGATTCCTCTCCTTTGCTTATAGGCAAAACCACTTCTTCAGCCAGGGTGCCATTCGGCTTACGATATTTCACACGGGTTTTCTTCCCTGCCAGATCAGCCAAAGCCTTGGAATGGCTCTCCTTTGAAGTAAGTTCCTTTCCGTTGATAGCAACAACTACATCTCCCGGCTCAATGCCCGACCATGATTTATCCATTGGTCCTCCGGCCAAAACTTCCTCCACAAGCATACCGTCGCCTTCGCGGCTCATGTCTACGAGCAGTCCAAGAGAGGCGGTGCGGCTCCCGTCGGGGTTGCTGTCGGGATAATACCTACCACCTGTGTGCGACACATTCAACTCCCCAAGCATCTCGCTTAGAAGCTCCGCAAAGTCATAGTTATTGGTGATGTGAGGCAAAAAACGGCGATAATGCTCCGTAAGCGACTCCCAATCTACTCCATGCATGTATTCTACGTAAAATCTTTCCCGCTCTTCATTTTTGACGAAGTCAAACATATAGTTTCTTTCCGCTGCCGGATCTAACAGCATTTTACCGCCATATTCCACTTCTGTGAGTTTCTCGCTAGATGGATTGAACTGCTTTATGCCGCGTTGCGACACAAGAAATAAATTTTGTCCCTCAGCATCCTTGAGGAATTTGCTGCGGCGCGCTCCTAGTTTTCTAACTTCTTCTGCATCCCCGTCGCGCAGATTTATCTTCCAAAGGTCGTAGCCATTATTAAAGTCGGCTAAATAATAAAGTGTCTCGCCGTCAGCCGTAACGATATAGTCAGCTATGTCGGCAGAGGCCGGGGTGAGGCGTAGGGTGCGATCCTGAATATCCTTCCGGTCTATCTTGATTTTATTTTCTCTATCTTCAGCCGGCTCTTTATCCTTTTTGTTTTTCTTTTTGCCTTTGTCGGCCTTATCATCTTCTTTTTTAGAATTACTTTGCTCGAGTTCCTTCTTTAGATTATAGTCTTCTTCTGAAAGAGTGAACTTGTCGTAGGCCTCCTCATTGAGGAAGGTGATCATCACGTCGTAAAGGGAACCCCACGATGCATGGTTGCGCATGCCATATCTTTCCGACTGAAACACCACTGCATTCCCATCCAGAGCAAAACGGGGCTCCTCGTCGAAATAGCCGGTCTCTGTCAGCGCTATCATCTCTCCATCATTGGCATTCACCAGGATTATATCGTAATAGGGGTCGTGATGATGGAGCACTCCATAGGTCAGTATCCATTCGCCGTCGGGACTCCATTCGTAATCAAACCCTCCGTCGCGCGACAGATAGGTTTTGCCATCAAGCAATTGCCGTTCCGCACCTGAAGCCATATCTCTGACCATAAGTTTATTGCGGTCTTGGATATAAGCAAGTCTTTTACCATCGGGGCTAAATGATGCATAGTTCATTTCCTGAGGGGCTCCCGGAAATAGAGCCTCCTCTATAATCTCAGTGGAGTTCTCGAAATTTGGTTCATCGGAATTGGCCCGTCTTGCCGTATAGAGGGCACGTCGCCCATCCCTTTCTGATGTATATATCAATTGGTCGCCATCAGGGTGCCACCCGATTTGAGACTCCGCTTCCGGAGTATGGGTGATTTGTTTGGTGGTGGCATAATCCACAGACGTCACAAAGACATCTCCGCGACTGATGAATGCCACAGACTTGCCGTCGGGAGACACGGCAGCATCCTCAAGTTCGCCGATATTGATTTTCTTAACCCTTGGGAAATCATCCGATGTTACATTAATGGCTACCTTCCTGGGCTCGCTCCCCGGGATCATCGTATAGATTTCCCCATCATAGGCAAACGAGAGAAGCCCGGTGTCGGCTAATGACAGAAACCTAACGGGATGCTCAGTAAAATTTGTGAGTTTCTTTAAATCGCCTCCCTCATTATTCATGGAATATACATTGAGGCTCTCACCCGGAATTTCTCTAAGGAAAAAGATTGTGGCTCCCTCGGGGCTGACTACCGGGTTGCGGTCTTCGCCTCCGCGGTTTGTGATGTTGCGGAAAGAATTGTCATTCCGGTTCCATCGCCAGATGTCGCGAGTCACTGAAGAAGTATGGTGTTTACGCCATTCATCTTCCATCCCCTTGAGGTCTTGATAATAAATTATTTCAGGCGACTCTTTTGAAAAAGAGGGCATCTGGACAGGGATTCCCGCCAATTGCACCGGGTTGCCCCCCTCCACGGGAACCTGATATAACTCCGTCATCCTTCCCGTGGGAAACATAACGCTTTTAGCATCATTCTGAAGCGCCGCACTAAACCAAACCTGGGAACCGTCGGCCGAAAAGGCTTCCGGATATTCGTTGGCTGAATCGAAAGTGAGCTGGCGGGGAGTGCCCCCATCAGCCTCAACAATGAATACATCGAAATTGCCCGTGCGGTTACTGCTGAATGCCAGCATCTTGCTGTCGGGGCTCCAGACCGGATGATCTTCATAAAAAGAATCGGTAGAAGTCAGTTTCCTGGCCTCTCCTCCCTGAGTATCCACGGTCCATATATCTCCCTTATATGTGAAGGCTATCTTTTTTCCGTCTGGACTAATCTTGACATCTCTCATCCATAACGGCGTCTCAGCATATGAAATCATGGCTATGGCCGCCATGCCAATGCCCATCAAATATTTTTTCCTCATAAGTCTGTGTGTTGGCTTATAAATGCAAAATTACAAATTTTAGACCTCATTCCCTAATCCCCATAAAGAAGCCGATAGGCGCTCTCGGAATCCACTACACCCCCTTCCGCAGCCTTTTCGTATAAATCATGGGGGGAAGGAAGGATTGGGGCTTCATAATAACATGTCTCTCCATCATAAAATAATTCCAACAATGCATCGGGGAAGATATCAAGCAATTCTGCCAGGATATATTGAGCCGACGGGTCGCCTGCTGTGGCTGCAGCATAAAAATATTCGATGGATTTCTGATGGTTGTAGACAACTCCCCTCCCTTTTGAATAAGCATCCCCAAGCAAAGCCTTGGATTTGGGAGAGCCGTAACGCGAGGCTATTTCAATGAGTTTAACTCCAATGATTGGAGCAGATCCCACATAATAACGTGTCCCAAGACTCAGGGCCGAATCGGCAGGAAGGGCCTCCCATTTTTCTTCCATAAGTTCTATAAGATTCACCTGAGCCTCCTTCACTCCACCCTCCGACGCCTTGGTTAGCCAGTAGACTGCCTCATCTTCATCGTGAGAAACACCTTCTCCTTGGGTTAGAAGATAGCCCAAATTTGTAGCGGCTGTGAGGTCGCCGGCATGTCCGGCAGCCCTTATCCAATAGAGGGCTGAGTCTATGTCTTGGCGCACATGGTCGCCGTTGTAATATCTAAACCCAATGAAATTCATTGCCGGAGGATACCCCTTTTTTGCAGAGGCCAAATAAAGCAAAGAGCTCCGAAGGGAGTCTATGGAGATGGTGTCATAACCTATATCGTGCAATTTTGCCAGGTCGTAGAGTGCCTTGGCCTCCCCTTCCGTGGCCCTGCGGGCCAGATCGCGGATGGCTTCATGATGGTCAGTCACCTCTGCCTTGACCCATAAGAAGGTCAGGGCTAACAGACAAAATAATGTAGCTAAGATTCCCTTTCTCACTTATCTATTTTTCTTTATTCCTCTCATCTTTGACGGGGGGAAAGAGTGATCAGAGGCACAATCATCTCCTCAAGCGAAATGCCTCCATGTTGGAAGGTGCCGTCGTAATATTGCACGTAATAATTATAATTATTAGGATAAGAAAAGAAATCCTCATTGCAGGCATAGATGAAGGTGCTAGACAGATTGGGAGCCGGAAGCCCGAATTTGGCGGGATCTTTCATTTCATAAACCTGCTTGGGATTGTATTTTAGATTTTTTCCCACCTTATAACGCAAGTTAGTGTTGGTGTTGCGGTCTCCCACCACCTTTATCGGGTTGTCTACCCTGATAGTACCATGGTCAGTGGTGATAATAATCTTAAATCCTTTATCGGCCATTCTTCGGAAGACTTCAAGCGAAGATGAATGTCTAAACCAAGACTCTGTCAGCGAGCGATAGGCCGCGTCGGAATTAGCCAACTCCCGGATCATCTTCGACTCCGTGCGGGCATGGCTGAGCATGTCAATAAAATTCAATACCACCACATTGAGGGCATTATCCTTAATCTCATTGATTTTTGCAAGGAATTTTTCCCCTGCCGTGGAATCATTGAGTTTTGTGTATGAAAATTTTTCTTTCCTCCGATATCTTTCAAGCTGGGTCTTTATCAACTCCTCCTCATGCACATTTAGGCCCTCGTCTTCATCCTCATCTACCCATAATTCAGGAAACATCTTGGCTATTCGGGAGGGCATAAGGCCCGCGAATATGGCGTTGCGAGCATATTGAGTACTCGTCGGCAGGATGGTAGTGTAGAGTTCTTCGGTGATGTCGAAACTGTCGGCAAAGAGCCCTTGCACTGTCCTCCACTGGTCAAGTCTGAAATTGTCGATCAATACGAAACACACCTTTTCTCCGGCATCAAGCAGCGGGAAAACCTTCTTTTTGAAAAGCTCCTGACTCATCAAGGGATGCGCCTCTGAAGTCACCCATGTCTCATAATTCTTCTTCACAAATTTAGAGAAACTGCTATTGGCCTCTTTCTTCTGGCTGAGCATCATCTCCGCCATCTCGGTGTTTTCAAGTTTCAATTCCCAATAGACGAGCCTCCGATAGACCTCCTGCCAGTCTTCTATTGTGTGGGCATCGCCTATCATCGAAGAAATCTGCATGAAGTCTTGCCGATAGTCGTTGGTGGCCTGCATTTTGACAAGCTCCCGGCTGCCAAGATTTTTTTTAAGCGATAGAAGTATCTGATTCGGATTGACAGGTTTTATAAGATAGTCGGCTATACTGTTGCCTATGGCCTGGTTCATGAGGTTTTCCTCCTCAGATTTTGTAATCATAATGACAGGCACCTCCGGATGTTTCAGATTGATGCGTGAAAGGGTCTCTAAGCCTGAGAGACCCGGCATATTCTCATCAAGCAAGATGATGCTGAAGGCACTCCTGTCTAAGGCCTCAAGAGCATCAACACCGTTAGACACTGTCTCCACTTCATAGCCTTTGCTCTTCAGAAACAATATATGAGGCTTTAGCAAATCTATTTCATCATCGGCCCATAATATCCTGTGCATATCGTCTTCTATTGTAATATTGAAATTCCAGCCATCCTCTCTTCCGTCTGTTCCGGACCGACAACGGCTATGTTTATTTTATCTCTCCTTTTTTTAAACGGATTTCAAATTATGGATATTTTTTCTGATCACATAAAAACCTTGCCTACTCAACTATTTTTAAATCCGGAAAGTTTTGTTGAAACTATTTTTCTCTTTATTCGTCTTATATCTAAATTCCGTTCTCCACTTTTTTGTTAAATACGCAACCCCTTTTTTAAATTTAGGGAACGAGCGCTAAAAAACTTTTTAATGGATAAAGATGATTTGGAAAAGGAATTCGAGGCAATTTTAATTGATTACGGCGGTCTTATCAATAAAATTTGTTATTCCTTCTCCACCAATTCGGATGAATTTAAAGATTTAAGGCAGGAAGTCTGGTATCATATTTGGAAAGGCCTCCGACAGTTCCGACATGATTCAAAACTTTCAACCTGGATTTATCGCATATGTCTCAACAGCTGCATTTCTTTTCAAAGAAAGGAAAAGATTTTTAGTAAAGTCCCGGTAGACAATGTTTTGAATGTGGCCGATGAGTCTTATTCCAAACTTGAGCAATATAAGGAGATGTATGCCTTGATAAAGAAACTTAATTATTCCGACCGCGCCCTTATTCTTATGTGGCTCGACGATATGACTTATGAAGAAATTTCGGCTCTCACAGGTCAAAACCGCAACACCATAGCCACGCGTCTGAAACGAGTGAAGGAGAAATTAGTGAATATGAATGCTTAATATCGAGAAAATGGAAGATATAAACGAAATGAAACTTATGTGGCAATCACTCGACAAACGCCTCACAAGTCTTGAAGAAGAAAACAACCGGCTCATGAAATCGGTCATGAAAGCTAACTATAAGTCAACTCAGGAAAAACTCGTAGCCAAATATATCGGTTTTATTTTTATTGAGGTCGTTATGATTCTTTTTATGAGCCTGTTTTTTATATTTAACCCTTTTATCAATGAAAAATTCCGATGGGCGGCTTTAATTTATTGGATGGTTTTTTTCATGATTGAATTGGCTCTTGACCTTTATCTCATGCTGGAGATTAAATCTATCAATATCTATGAAGACCCGATAACTCTCGTGGCCAGAAAGGCGGCTCAAAATTGGAAGATCCATAAAATCGGTATAATTGTCGGGCTCCCTTTGGCAATTGGAGCTGTAATTATGCTTTCATTGGCTATTGATGCCAATGAATTCGTCATCTTAGGGATGATTGTCGGGGGACTCATAGGTCTAATTATTGGAATAACCCAGCTCTTGAAATTTAAAAACTACTATCGTCTCCTTCAATCTAATTAAACTCTTCCTGCCTTCCTATTTTATTTATTCAAGCTTTCCATTTTATTTTTCAAGAAGAGGTTTCATAGATTGCTTTTTTATTGTTCTATAAAGTTGGTTTAAAGATTTTATTAACTTTGCCAAGAGATGAAACCATCACGAGGCAAAAATATAACCAATTTTTTCAAGTATTTGCGATCCTTGCGTCTATGGATGGCTCTATTAATTGTGGTGGCAATGCAAGTGGCTGATTATTTCATCACAAATTTTAGCTATCCTTTGCTCGATGCCGTTGACAGCATAATGATTTATGACTTTTTTAATAAAAACGGAGATGCGCCCGACTCTGAAATTTTTTACGCAAATGTGGGATATGATAAAAAACTAATCCCGGTGAAAGATGAATTTGATGATGAGATAGGGAAAACAGCGATAACAGATCGTAAACTTTTGGCAGAATATCTGGATCTTATAAGAGATGCCGGATATAAGTATATATTTTTAGATATTCGTTTCGAGGAGGGCACGGAGAGTGAAGATGATTCTTTGCTTTTTTCCACTCTTGCCAAAACAGAGAGATTGGCCTTCTCCCTGCATAATGATTTAATTAGTTTTGTGCCCGACTCTTTGCTTCATAAGGGAGCATATTCAGATTATCGCGGCAATTTCCGCGATGGTTTCATAAGGTATGAACTGTTGCAGAACAACCATGAGTCGTCCGCATGGAGATTATATTCAGAACTTGACGGAGGTCATGAGATGACAAGTAGGGGAATTTCCTATTTTGATAACGGAAATCTAGCCTACAATATGGTCTTTCCTTCCTTCTATCGCAATGATACTGAACACGAGGGAGAAATGGGCAGAGAAAAATATCATTATTTAGGGTTTGAATTAAATACGGATTCAAAAGCTCTCTTGGAGGGTGCAAAAGACCGGATCGTGGTAATCGGTGATTTTGAAAATGACAAACACCAGACCTATATGGGTGAGGTGCCAGGCCCATTATTGACAATAAGAACATATCAGGCGTTAAAAAAAGGAGTGCATCGTTTCTCATGGATTTGTTTCGGCATAACGTCTGCAGTTTATTTCTGTATTTTATATCTTTTACTTGGCAAATACGATATAAATAATAAAATTTGCAAAGCGTTAAAGATTAAATCCAAAGGATTAGTCTTTGTGATATCTTTTATTGGTTGGGGATTTCTCCTTGCCTCTGTTAAATTAACGTTATATGCTATTTTTGATATAGTTTTTGTGGCATGGCTCCCGGCGCTGGTTTTCTCAACCGTCTCCTATATTAATCAATACTCAAAAATTGAAATTAATGATTAGAAATTTGATAAATTTTCTCCTGGTCGCTCTCGTTCTTAACTTTGGCTTGGCATTCTCTGCAGCAGGCAAGGTCACATATAAGATAGTGCGTCTTAATACTCCGGAAATCACTATTGGCGGGAAGCAATTGAAGATAGGAGATACCTTTTCCGACACGGGAAATATCAAATGGTCGGATTCTAAACAGGCCATGGAAGTTAAAGATGTTGAATCCGGTGTGCTGTATAAATTTTCAGAGAAGGCTTTCAGGAATAAGGGAGTGGTAGGATCGATTTCGGATTTTTTTCTTCGCACGAGTCAAGGTTCGGGGAGAGACAATTCCCAGACAGCAGTATTGAGGAAAAGTGAGACGTCCTCCAATTTCCCTGAAAAGAGAATTGCCTTTATAATCGGCAATTCTAATTATGAAAACCTTTCTTTTCTTCGAAACGCTCAGAAAGATGCCTCGGATGTAGCCGATGCCCTGTGGTCCCTCGGTTTTGACGTGGTGGAGTTGTATGAAGCCAACTATGAAGATATGATGACCGGGCTCAACAAGTTTGCGTCACAAGCAAGAAATTATGATGTTGCTTTGTTTTATTATGCGGGCCACGGGCTCCAGTATGAGGGTAAAAACTATCTTTTGCCCATTAATTTTGAAAATACCCGTAAATCTGAACTCGATCGGACCCTGCATGCCGACGATGTGTTGCAGAGAATGGAAGATTCGGGAGCGCCTTCGCAGATAATCTTCATAGATGCGTGTCGTAATATCCCGACCACATGGACGAGGTCAGCTTCAACAGGTCTTGCAAGGATGGAAGGGAGCCGAGGCTCAGTGATAGTATTTTCAACAGAGAGTGGCAAAACTGCCGACGATGGAGAGGGTGAAAACAGTCCTTTCGCAGCAGCATTAATCAACAACTTGTCGAAGACAGTCTCATTTGATGAGACTCTTAACCAGATAGCCAAAGACACATTTGCCTCCACCGACCAAAAACAATTTCCCATGAGAGTGGGGATGCTTTTGAGTGATTTTAGGTTCAATCCTGAAGGTGTAAAGATTGCAAAAGCAGAGGCTACGAAAAAATCTGTCGAAAATGCCACGCGACGTCCGGAGAGAGCCGAGGAACCCAAGCATGTCGATGTCGTGCCAACCCCTTCAGAACCTCGTTTGGAACTGGCTGCTGATATACCTAATTTAGGTGGAAAAGTTGCATCAGCAATCATTTCGGGAAATTCGATGGTTATTGAACTTGTTTTGGCAAACCGTTCTAATAAGCCTCTTAATCCCTACATCACAAAAGAGATTAATGTCTTAGGTTATGAAAACGAAACAATGGCTGTGACTAAAGATGGCACAATCATCAGGGGAAATGACATAGATTGTACTGTTGGTGGGAATTATGCAGGGAATTTTTTCCCTATGCCGCCTAATGTCCCGGTTAAAATTAAAATAGTTATAAAGGGCTTAAATAATGTGAACGAGTTTGCCTATATGAACATTTGTTTCCGGGAAATTAACCCCGATATAATGTATGGAATCGGCAACCTTTCAATCACCAATACAATGTCGAATAGTGAAATTGTTACTCAAGACAATGGAGCTTTCACAATTCAAAATAATTGCCCTTATGTGAATGTGAGTATAGGTAAGATGTATGGCTCAGGGAATTCGTTGGTTGTTGAGCTTTTGCTTACTAATAAGTCTGCTGTAAGGATTCTGCCTCATGTGGGATATCGCGAAAACACTATTGGATTTGAGAATGAAACTTTCGCCGCATCTATGTCTGGTGATATTATTCAGTCACAAGATATAGATTTTAGGGCTGGAAGCGAAATAGCCTACAATGCTTTCGTCTTGCCACCTAATGTTCCGGTTAAACTCCGTGCCATCATTAAGGGAATCTCTTCGCCACAACAGTTAGGGTTTCTTAATATTTGCATGAAACAATATAATCCCGACATAACTGGAGGAATAGGACTCATATCTATTTCTCGTAGATGAGATAATTAAGAAAGTCGCACAGTTTGTCACTTGGCATTCGGCACTTGGGATACTCATTAAATTAAATTTGGGGTTGAGTTCAATGACTCAGCCCCAAATTTAATATAGATCTGTAAGAAGAAGTTATTTCCCGGTTTGAACCATCACTTTCTGCCCATTAATAATATAGAGGCCTGAAGAAAGAGTGTTTAATTGGTTCTTGTCTTTGGTAGTCATAACTTTGTGACCATTGATTGTGAAAACGTGGTAGACTGAATTATCTACAATGATCTCCTCGATACCGTCACCATCGTCGCCAGAACCGTTGTCACCCGAACCATTGTCTCCCGAACCATCGTCGCCAGAGCCGTTGTCGCCAGAGCCGTTGTCGCCAGAGCCGTTGTCTCCGGAGCCATTGTCTCCTGAGCCGTTGTCTCCCGAGCCATTGTCGCCGGAGCCGTTGTCTCCCGAGCCATTGTCGCCGGAGCCATTGTTGCCGGAGCCGTTACCTCCATTGTTGTCGGGATTTTCATCGGATGAAGAAGAGGCCACAGTCACTATACATTGGGAGAAGACATCTCCGCAATAAACAGTGATCGCAGCCGTGCCTCCACCTATTGCAGTTACCAATCCGTTTTGATCCACAGATGCAACAGAGGAATTGCTTGAAGTCCAGATAAGACTTTGATCGGTGGTGTAAACCGGATAAACACTTGCCACAAGACTGTAGGTCTCTCCGGGTTTTAGATTGAGATCAGACATATTGAGCACCACTATGGATGCAAGCGTCGTTTCCACTGTTACCTCACAAGTGGCGCTTTCTCCTTCATATGAAACTGTGATAGTGGCCACACCCGGTTTAAGGGCTGTAACATTTCCGTTTGCATCCACCGACGCGACAGATGAGTCACTTGAATTCCATGAGAATTTATAATTCCCCGATTCACCTCCTAAAGTGGCCGAAAGCTGGAATGTCTCTGTGGCATGGAGGGTGAGTTGCGAATAATTAACTACGACTGCTTTGGGATCCGGTTTCAGCACAGTGATTTTACACACGGCTGAGATATTGTCGATAGAGGCTGTCACTGTGGTTACCCCGGCAGAAACAGCTTTGACCACTCCGGATTCCGTGACTGTGGCCACAGCAGGATCGCTGCTTTTCCAAACCACATTATTGATTGATGCATTCTCGGGATAGATTTGAGTCGTAAGAGCAAATGATTCTGATATATTTAATGTTATATCACTTGCATTGAGTGATATTTTCTCTACTGCCACAGGTGTAATGGTAACTACGCAAGAGGCACTGAGCTGACCGCAGGCGGCAGTGATAGTGGCTTGGCCTACTGCAAGAGCTGAGACGATTCCATATTCATCCACAGAAACAATTGCAGGGTCTGAGGAAGTCCAGATCACGGGATCAGTTGTGGAGGCGGGAGAAACAGTGGCAATAATGTCTTCTGAGTCTCCCAGTTCCAGTGTAAGTTGAGTGTAGTTGAGTGTTAACTCATTGGCATGTTGCACAACTGAGACAAGACAGGAGGCTGTGAAGGTCTGGCAAGAGGCAGTTATTATGGCCGTACCGGGAGCCACGGCTGTCACCATACCCTCAGCCACAGTTGCCACGCCGGGGTTGGAAGAATCCCAAGCGACAGCGGGGTCTGTAGCATTTGCAGGTGAGATGGTAAGTGAAAGTGAAGATGAATTTCCCGCTTCCAGTGTCAGTTCGGAAAGGTTAAGCGAGATAGATTCCACCGGAATCGGGCTAACTGAAACGAGGCAAGTTGCGGAGACATCTCCATTAGCTGCGGAAATTTCAGCTGTGCCTACACCAATTGCCGTTACCAGACCATCCTCCACTGTGGCTACATTCCTATCGCTGCTTGTCCAAATTATGGTTTTATCGGTGACATCTTCTGCCAGCATGGCTACAAGTTGACTAACTTGATTAACCATAAGATTTAGAGAAGTGAAATTTAAGACAATTTCAGTGGCCTTTACGGGTTCCACTGTAACATTGCAAGTGGTAGACACATCTCCACAAGAGGCTGTGATAACTGCATTGCCAATCGAGAGGGCGGTTACCAATCCGTCTGTAGAAACAGAAACCACATTGGGATTCGAAGAATAAAAATAAATTGTCTTGTCGGTTGTGGTTTCCGGCATCACAGTGGCAATCAGACTGCCTTTCTGTCCCGGTTTTAAAGAGAGAGCGGTCTCGCTTAATGAAATGGATTCAGGGAGGGTGGCTTCAACAGTGATTTCACAATTGGCGATGGCCTCCCCGCAGGAGGCTCGAATTATACATGATCCAACTCCTGTAGCTGTGACCACGCCCCCGGAGACTAAGGCCACATTGGGATCGCTCGTCTCCCATGCCACTTCCGGATAAGTGGTGTTAGCCGGGCTCACCGTTGCAGAAATAGTAGCAGTCTGTCCTGCTTTGAGAACCACAGTAGATTTATCGAGCGTCACTGAAGAAGCTGCTATGGGATTAACAGTGACAGAAAGTTTTCCGACCACTCCTTCGCAAGTGGCTGTGATCAAGGTTCCACCCGGGGCAATTGCCTTCAATTGACCGGTAGATGGGTCAACTGATGCCACCCCCTCATTTGAAGATGCCCACGTCACAGGCGAGATAATTGTTGAGGGAATCACCACGGCGGAGAGTTGCGCTGCGTCTCCCACATATAAGGGACTACCAAGAGGGGAAATCGTTACTGATTCCGAAGAGTTAGGCCAGACAGTGACCTGACAGTTGGCAGAGAATCCGTTGCAAGTAGCAGTGACAGTGGCTTGGCCTATCCTTTGTGCCAGAACTTTTCCTGTCTCAGTGACAGATACTGCATTTTCAGGTGTGGAGGTCGCTTCCCATTTTATTTCACCCAAAGCATCGTCGGGAACCAAAGTGGCCTTAAGCTGCTGACTGAATCCAAGGTTAATGGCCACTGAAGTTTTGTCGATAGTTATTCCCGTGGGAGCAACATAAATAGGTTCTATGGATGTGAATTTTCCCCAAATGGGACTTTTCTTGTATGCGGATATAGCTGTGTTATATACCATAAGTTTACCTGCAAATGATGCATCGCCGAAACTATTGGGAGAGATAGCCGGAAGAGATTTTGACAAAGAAGTCACTTCCTTCAAAAGCGTGCATCCTCCGAAAGCAGACTCTCCGATAGAAGTCACTGACGCCGGGATTGTAACTACAGGTAAGGAGTTGCAATAAGAGAAAGCATAAGCAGGAATAGTCTGGAGGCCTTCGGGTAGTTGGAGAGAGGCCAGGGAATGACAGCTTGAGAAAGCATTATTACTAATCTGGGAAACGGAAGGAGGAATGAATAATTCCGTGATGCCGCTGCCCGAAAATGCGTATTCCCCGATTGAAGTGACAGAAGCAGGAATTAAGACATTTTTCAATGCAGTGCAATTTGCAAACATTCTTGAGGGAATAGCGGAGAGGCTATTTGAAAGTGTCACCTCGGAAAGACCGGGACATGCGGCAAAGGCATTTTTACCCACAGAAGTGACTCCATTCCCCATTCTGACTGATGTCAGAGATGCGCTGGAACTGAAAGCCGCTGTGCCTATTTCGGTGACAGATTCAGGAATATCAATGCTTCTGAGCTGATTGAATGCGTATTCTCCTATTGCCACAACGGTATAGGAAGTCGACACACCGTCGATTGTATTAGTTACAGTAGTTGGTAGATTTAAATCGCCGGTATAAGAATTTCCGAACGTAGTAATAAGTTTTGGCGACCCTGACTCATAACTATAGGACGAGGATCCTGATTTTGTGGCACAAGTTTTTGCCACCGGGTCGATTATTGTAAATGTTATACCGTCTGCCACGAAATCCAGCTCTGCTGTCGCATCTGTTTGTGCAAAAATTATCGCAGACAGGAATGACAAGGCGGTGATAAGAAAAAATCTTTTCATGAATTTTCAGGTTAGTTATTCTTCAAATGAATATTGATAGAAAACGGGTCCGGGTTTCCCCGGACCCTCTCATTCATTTATCAGGCTTCGATGACTCTTTATTAATTATTGGGCTTTGGGTTTTCTTCCCCTTTTTTTGGGAGCATCTTCAGAGGCTTTAGCCGAAGTTTTTTTAGTTTCCTTTACGGCAGCTTTTTTAGGTTGTTTATTTTCATCCTTCGCTGCCTTCTTTGGACTCTCGATGTCGCCCTTTTCGGCAATTTCGAGCATATCCACCTGCGGAAGATCCTCTTCCTCAGCATTGAGGATATTGTTGCGCAAAGTCTTCACCTCCTTATTGAGCTCATTGATTTCCTGGCTCTGATTGCGGATTGTCAGAAGCAGGGAGTTCAATTCTTCATTGTCGATGTTTTCGGGATATTGCTCTTCCACTCTCACGAGAAAATCGGCCAACACATTCATATAGTTGGTGAATGCCGAGAAAGGAGAATCGTAGGGGCTGAAGGCTGCATGGCTTGCACCGTCTGCCTTGTTCTTGGTGCTCATATAATAGAAGTGGTCGCTGCTCTGGAGATATTTCCAATCTTGTTTGAGACGACGGTCTTGGCAGAGGCTTACACGTTCAGCCACTCCATAAAGCTTATTGAGGGCCTCGTTCTGCAATTCATTGCCCTTCCAGGCCGATACGTCTCTTGCCTCGTCGATATCTGAAATCGGCGACGGTATAGACATCTCGCCTACAGGTTTGAGTTTTGCCACTACTTCCGAAGGCATAGCGAATTTCACACCCTTCTCTTTTCCGAACCTCGGGAGAGCCCGCATAAAGTCGAAAATACCGGTGTTTTTCGGAAGGAAGCCTCCGAAGGTATCCATGCTGAAGAATAGGTTGACTATCTGTTCCTCTGCAGGGAGCGCCTCAAGCCAGTCTACATATTTGTCGGCTGTCAAAGGATATTCCGGCCATGACGGATTGTTGAAATTGCGTGTTATGTCCTCTTCAAGTTTACGGTTGGTGAAGAGAAGTTTGAGTTTCGGAGCTGTGGCTGCGGAGTAAACATAGTTGGGAGATTTCCAACCTAAGATATGTTTGGCACCCTCTGTTAGCACAGATTTAAAATCCATTGATGCAACCACGGCAGCAATGTCGTCGTCGTAGATCAACTCTGTGTTTGCAAACATTTTGGGTTTCACTCCGAATGTGCGGCGCAATAGGTCGGTATGTTCCTTCACCTCACGGATGAATTCTTCCACATCTTCCAGAGATGCGAGTCCATGTGCATAGGGCCCTCCAAGGAATTCAACGCAACCTGTGTCGGCCAGTTTCTTAAGAAGATCTATACATTCCGGCACATAAAGCTGCAATTGCTCCACAGCTGTGCCCGAAATGGATATGGCGCATTTGAATTCGCGGTTGCTCTCCTCTATCATCTTGAGGAGAGTCTCCATCATCGGTATATAGCTGGTTTCCGCCATCCGTGAGATGATCTCATCATTGGCGAAATCATCATAGTAGTAGTGGTCGTTACCGATATCGAAGAATCTGTAGCGTTTCAAACGGAAGGGTTGATGGATATTGAAATATAGACAAACGGATTTCATATTTGGTTAATGGTTTGAGGGTTTATGGTTGGTGGTTTGATGTTTCACTTCCTTTTTTCGATGACGTCTTCATAGATATCGATCACCTTTTTGCCGGCCTTCTCCCATGTGATTCCATGGATCTCTTCGATTCCCTTGTCTCGAAGGGTGTTGTAGAGAGCCTTATTGGTGATGATGGAATGGATGGCGTCGGCCATTGCGTCGATATCCCAGTAGTCGGTCTTGATCACATTGTCGAGGATTTCCGCGCAACCGCTCTGTTTCGAAATAATCGAAGGAACGCCCATTTCCATAGCCTCAAGTGGAGAGATTCCGAAAGGTTCCGACACGGAGGGCATGATGTAAACATCACTGTCTCTTAACATTTCATAGACCTCCTTTCCCCGTTGGAACCCCGGGAAATGGAATCGATCGGCAATACCCCTTTTGGCAGCGAGTTTGATCATGTCGTCCATCATGTCGCCGCTCCCGGCCATCACAAACCTGACGTTTTTATTTTTCTGAAGCACTTTTGCAGCAGCTTCCACGAAATATTCGGGCCCTTTCTGCATTGTGATACGACCCAGGAAAGTCACAACCTTTTCGCCATGGGTGCGACGAGGAAGATCCAGCAATTCCTGATCCAGAGGTATAACGGCATTATGCACGGTGGTCACCTTCTCAGGTGGCATCCCATATTTTTCGATCACAGTTTTGCGTGTGAGGTTCGACACCGTTATGATA
Source organism: Muribaculaceae bacterium (assembly GCA_022509125.1). Lineage (GTDB taxonomy): Bacteria > Bacteroidota > Bacteroidia > Bacteroidales > Muribaculaceae > Lepagella. The sequence continues at coordinate 65,915 of JAFLTU010000004.1, forward strand.
TGGTCGGCATTCTCCATGCCGTCTTTCTCGATGGCAAAGACTGTCGGATTGACGTTGCCTCGGCTACGGTCGAAATCCGTGGCATGAACATGGATCACCAAGGGTTTCCCGGTCACATTCTTAGCGTGGATTCCTGCAGGATAAGTGAGCCAGTCGTGGGAATGGATGATATCGCAAGGCACGGTTCGCGCAATGACGCCGGCCACTATTGAATAATTATTGATTTCTTCGATTAGATTGTCGGGATAACGCCCGGAAAATTCGATACACCCAAGGTCGTTGAGATGCATATAATTGAAGTCGGCATAAATATGGTCGCGTAAGTCGAAATAGAGTTGCGGATCCATATATTTCCCGATTCGTGATTCCACATATTCACGCGTGACGTCTCTCCAGGCAATGGGGGTATTGCATGCCCCAATTATTGTGGCGAAATCTCTCTCCTCATCGCCCCAAGGTTTGGGGATCACGAAGGTGATGTCCATATTGCCGTTGGCATGCATGCCCTTGGTCAGTCCGTAGCTTGCCGTGCCAAGGCCGCCGAGGATGTGGGGAGGGAACTCCCAACCGAACATTAGAGCTTTCATTTGGTTTCTTCGTCTAAGGTTTGTAGTTTGTTAAGTTCTTTCACATTCTTGAGCGTCCGAAGGATCTCGCCCACGTTTTTGGCTGTGCTGACTGCGCCGCGGCCGGTGTAAGGTGGATTGCCGTCATACATTTCCGACAACGAACCTATACAACCCTCCGTCATCTCGTCTTCATAGCCAATAAGCATTCTTTCGATAAAGCCAACTCCGCTAACTCCAAACACTTTGAAATATGCGTCGGCATAAAATCCGAATAGCCATGGACGAGCCGGCCCTTGATGCACTGTCAACTCTCTCTCAAGCGGGCCTCCGACATAGGTGGGTCGATAAGCGTAACTCTTGGGACTAAGGGAGCGAAGTCCTTTCGGGGTCAGAAGTTCACGGGTCACCAGGTCGAGCACTTTCTTTCTTTGCCGGCGATCGAGCGGAGAATATTCCATTCCAATTGCGATAGCAAGGTTGGGACGCACTTCAAGGTCGGTGTAGGTGCCGTTGACATAGTCGTAGAGATATCCGAAATCGTTGAGGAATGTGGCCACAAACGACTCCTTCACTTTGGCCGCCAGGTCTGTTATTTCTGAGAGGTATTCATCCATTCCGGGTTGGCCCTCATATAGCGAATTGAGGAAGAGCAGCGCGTTATACCATAGGGCATTGAATTCCAGGATATAGCCGGTGCGAGGGATAATTGGCTTTCCGTCGATGGAAGCCGACATCCAGGTCACCGGTTTGTCGCTGCCATCGGCTGAAACAAGCCCGTTGGGATTGAGCCATAAGCCGGCAACCTTTTCATTGCGGATCTTCTCTACAATCCATTTCACTGTCTCCCCATATTTCTCACGGCATGCAGTGATGCCAAAATTGCGTCGATATTGCTGGAGGGCCCATACAGTCCAAAGCGGGATATCGGGTAGGTCTATCTCTCCGATGGTCTTGTCTTTGATTCCTTCGTCGAGATAATTGTGGAGTGCCTTCAGGAAAGTCTCCATTATAATTTCATAGTCTTCCTTGTGGTCGATGGCCAATGTGCACCCCGGAAGAGCCATAAGTTCATCGCGTGCCCTGACGTTATACCAGGGATAGCCTGCCATGATATACATTCCATCCGGCTTCTTGAGATAGAACTGCTTGGCCGAATTCTTCAGACAGTTGTAGAAGCTCGTGCGGCAGGTCCTGACTTTTAGTTCCTCTTCATAGGTTGCGGCGAAATCATCAGGGTTGGCCTCAAATGTGGAAGCCGAGAAGATGATGCTCTCCCCTTTCTTTATTGGCAGCTGGAAATACCCCGGCACCCAAAGATCTTCCTTATACGGGATGCCTCTTACCTTGTCTTTGTAATATTCTATTCCTTTATACCAATGACCGTCGTTGACCCATTCAGGCTCCTTTGAGAATTGCATGTAGAGGTTGGGATACCCGTCATATAGACACGTGGATATACCGTTTCTGATCGGCAACACCTCCTTGTTGATAGCATTGTTTTCCATCACCAGATCATTGGCATTGCGGAAAGCCAGGAAGGGACGGAATTGAAGGGTTGTGTCGGAATGAGCCTCCACCAGCGTGTATTTGATTAGGATACGGTTTTCATGAGAAATGAAAACTTTCTCCTTTGTGAGGATTACACCACCCACGCGATATGTGACTGTGGGCACTGACTCGCAGTCAAACTGGCGGATGTATTTATGGCCGTTGGGCGAGAAAACTCCCTCTCCATATTGATGAAGGCCAAGGTTGAACGGGGCTCCATGTTGAATCACTGTCTCGTCAAGGCTCGATAGCAAAACATGGGCTTTGTCGTCCATCTCCGGGATTGGTATGACAAGAAGCCCATGTTGTTTGCGCGTGTTGCAACCCACTATCGTGGTGCAATGATATGCCCCTGATTTGTTGGTGCGAAGCATCTCTTTCGGCAGACTCTGCTCCAGGTTGATCATGAGGCTCTTGTCGAATTTCAGGTAACTCATATATTGATTTTGGGTAATTGATTTTTAAATTTCAAAGATAATCCGTTTTTTTTATTGAGACAATAAAGAAACGGGGCTTATTTTATGTTTGACAACATTTTATTATAAAGAAGATTTTTCTTTTTTCTTTCAAGCCGGAACTTCGTTGCCAAGAGGGATTTCCCGGAGGGGTATTTTGTCTAGATCGGCATAACATTTGCCAAACCATGAATCCAGAGTCTTGATTGTTTCGGAATATATCTCGTTGAAACGGGGAATGTAAGTGGAATTGCCTTCATTCTCTATTCTTTTAAAGATATTCCCCACGGTGAGTTCATCAGTGTCTAATGCCGGAGTGACACCCGTTTGGTCGTCTTCCTTCACCACAAGGTTGATGAGCCCGGCCTTACGGAGTTTGTCGCACAGACGGTTCACCATCCGGATGGGTAGATTGTAGCCCACGCTTATTTCCTGGGGAGATAAGGGAGGTTGCTCGGCATGAAACCGCTTCGCTATGATAGCCATGATGATCAGCATCACCTTTGTTTCAAGGCTGCGTGAAGGGAGCACTGAATTGTCAAGGAAATTGAATGCGAAGATATTTTGGAGAGAATAAGTCAATACGCATCCGAAAAGAAGGATCAGCCATGAGAGTTGAAGCCAGATAAGGAGCAACGGCAGAAAAGAAAAAGATCCATAGATGGCATTATATTTTGAGACATAAAGCTGTCCGCTTAGAAAGAGCATCTGCAGAATCTGGAATATCACTGCACAAATCGCCCCCGAAGTAGCCGCATATTTAAATTTCACTTTGGTGTTGGGAATCATGCAGAAGGAAATCGAGAAAGCAAGAAACGCCAACACAAACGGGGAGGCCTCGAGGCCTACGTTGACCAGAGGGGTCAGAAATTTGAAATGGTCGTTGCCCTGTAGCGTTGTCGACATGAAGATGCTCAGTCCCGAGGAACAAATCATCATGATCGGCACCAAAAGGCAGATGGCGATATAGTCAGTCACTTTCTGCATGATCGAACGGTCTTTCTTTATATCCCAGATTTGATTGAAAGCCGTCTCAATATCCGAAAGCAAGGAAATCATCGTGTAGAGAAGGAAGATCAAGCCCACCCCCACAAAGACGCCCTGGGAGGCTTCGTTGAGATAGGAGTCTACAAATTTCAGGGCGAAGGAAATGAAATTTTTCTGAGCCGGAAAATTTAGAAAAAGTTGTTCCTCGAGAAGATTTTGGAATCCGAATCCTCTTCCTATTGCGAAAAGCATTGCGAAGGCCGGCACAATAGCGAGCACCGTTGAAAACGTCAGGGCCATCGATTTCGTCTGAAGGTCGCGGTCCATGAAAGAGCGGAAGGAAAGATTGATCACCTTTATAACCTTCACTTTGGTCTTGGTGCTCGTGTCGTCCCACACTCCCGAAGCCACATAATGTCCCCATGCAGAAAGCCTTTGGCCAAGACTCTTCTTTCCTTTTCCTTTATCCGTGTCTTTATCGGTGGTGGTGTCTGCCATCTTTGCTCTTTGGTTCTCTATATTGAAATGTCTCAATATTAGTGGCAAAGTTAATAAAAAAACAGGAAGGACTAAAGCCACTAAATCGACCCTGAGTCCTTCCCGCTATATGACAGCAGAAACGCTATAAGCCGGGTTATGTGCCGTGCTCTATTAGGAAGAGCCCGGTGTCTGTCATTTATCTTGACATGTCAGTTGCCTGACAGTTCCAGCGGCCTACCCCCCGGCGGAGACGGGCCATCTCCTCGTGCCGGTATATTTGGCCTTGCAACACATCGGTGGTGCGTCCTCTATTGTCGCCAATAGAGCCGGTGGGCTCTTACCCCGCCTTTTCACCCTTACCCTCCGCCAGCCCCTTAGGGTTAGCGGGGGCGGTTGTTTTCTGTCACCTTTAACCCCGACGTCGCCGCCGGCTTTCCGTTAGAAAGCATGCTGCCCTTTGTTGCCCGGACTTTCCTCCCCGCCTTTGCGGAGCGACAGACCGCGCTTCTGCCTTTTTTCTTTAAAGCAAATTTAAAATAAATCTTCTGAAAAGCAAAGTTTATAAAGGGTTTTCAACCTCCGAAACCACCTCCTCATTTATATGGACATCGAAATTGAAATGTTAAAAATAATATTTTTTTTACCATAAGTGAACCAATTCAACTTTTGTGTCGTTATAATTTCGTAAACAGAGGATAACAACCTCAAAAAACAACGCAAACAACAACTTAATCAAATAATTAACAAACAAAAATTTTAAGGTTATGAAAAAATTGTTCAAAGTTTTAGGCCTCGCCTTAGTTCTCATTCTCGGAGTTTCAGCAGCAAGAGCAGAAAGAGTTCCAATGCCGGTTGATAAGATGCCCGCACAAGTCCAAACTTTCCTCAACGACTACTATCCCGGAGCAGCTGTTGCCAAATCATGGGCAAAAATGATGCGCCCCACAACAGAACCCATGTGGTATCGCGTTAACCTCGACAACGGTACAAAACTTTGGTTTGATCTCACAGGCAACTGGTATCAGGTAGATGCAAAGAAATCCTCTGTTCCCGCCTCTATCGATCTTCTTCCCAACGACGCTCGCAAGACTATCACCGACCAATTCCCCGGTGCAACCGTTAAGAGCATCAAGTTTAAGAAAGACCAGTATAAGATCACTCTTTCCGACGGCCAGAAACTCAAATTTGAAAAAGGCTACGGTCTAAAGGTTAAGAAAGCAAAGAACGACAAAGCTTGCAAATAAACTATACGATGCAACAATAGAAAAAGGATCCTTAGGGATCCTTTTTTTATGATGGATTAGAGGGGACACTATCTTTCCCCTTTCGGGAGCTTCATGACATGGTCTACTGAATTGCGCCCCTCATAGATGCTCTCGTAATAGACTTTGAGCATCACTGTGTCTTGAAGATAATTGATGGCGCCCACTTCAACGCTTATAATCTTCAGGCCGGTGCGTTGTTGGAGATCTTCCATCAACTCTGCTCTTTTATGTGGTTGGATGTTGTCGACGCGGTCGTAGAGGATCAGTTTCGAAGAAACATGCCTCAAGCCTTTGAAACTTTCTACAATCCACACAGAGCCCACATAGATGATGTTGGTGGCAAAAATCTCTGCATAGCTTAGATTGAGGGCTATAGCGTTGATTACGGAAAGCGAGATGATTATAAAGAGATAGGTCATCTCTCTGACAGGCACCGTCTCCGTTCGATATCTTATTATGCCGAATATGGCAAAGAGGCCTAACGCCATTCCTACCTTTATCTTCACGCTGCCGAGCAGGAAAATCAAGAAGAAAATGCTGATGCTGATGAGGATGAAGGTGAAATAATAGTCGAGTCGGCGGCTCTTCCTGTAATAGAAAAATTGAATCAGAATGAACACGAAGAAAGAATTGAGCACGAATCTGAAAATCATCAAGCTCATGCTGGGGACATCAATCAGAGGGATATCCAGAAATTCAAAATCATCCATAATTTTATTTATAAGGGGCGGCAAAGAGGAATATCAATTTAACTAAGCCCAAAAGGGTTAATCGCCTCTATTGGCAAAATTAACAATATTTCTGCAAATTACACTTATCCCTATTCCGCTACAATTTCTGCCTACAAGAAAAGGATAAAACCGTAAAGCTTTATCCTTTCCCTAAATTTTTATCTGGAAGGTTATCTCACAAGAATCTTGCGTCTTCCAATAATATAGATATCTGAAGGAAGAGTTTGTAGATCATTCCTTGCGGCATCTTTCATCACTTTTACTCCTTGGAGATTATAGACATCAAAAGTGGCATTTGCATCATTAAAAATGCTGTCTACTCCGGCCAAATCTTCGCTGTTGAGAACATTGTTGTAACCGGCCGTGTAAAGGGTCTGCATTTTTTGATTACCATTCACTGTGAAATTCACCTTTACATTCATTTTAGCCAAAGCATCAGAGGGCACAGGATAAAATCCGGCTTCATTTAATGTAACAGGAGTGCCATTAATTTCCACACTCTCTATTTCCACGTTGTCAATCACTTTGAAAATTGCCAATAGTTGGTTTTCTTTATCTATGGCATACTCCCACATTTGAGTGATAGGCAGTCCGGAAGATTCAAGCATTTTTTTATTAATATTGCCCACACCCGGCACATTCAGAGTGTTAAATGAAGAGTTGATGGAACTTATCCTCTCATTAAATGTCTTGAATGAATCGAAAGTGACAATCATATTGGGATCTGTAGGTAAAGCACTGAAATAGAAATTCATATCCGGTCGCTCTATATTGGCTCTATCTATATCCAGATTCTCATGTATAAAATGAGCCCCTGCGAGATTTGCAAGATCAGAATAGGAATAGAATTTATCGGAATAAATATTTGAGAGGGAAGATTGAAGAAGGGTACTCACAATCCAATCTTCATTTATATTGTCTTCCATGTTAAAAATATAGAGGTTTTCAAGATTTTTCATTCCTGAAAAAGCCATCCTGCCAATTTTAGCTATATTCTCTCCGTCAATAGAGATAGATTTAAGGGGTGCATGCATCAGAGCCTCTCTTGCTATCTCAGTCATTTTATAATCCATTCCATCTTTGGAAACCACGGCAGGAATCATAATCTCTTCCGGAAGAGCATCCGGATTATATCCTATAAGGATACAATTTTCTCCTTCAGTTTTAAAGATCAAGCCCTCCTTTTCTAATATGACATCCGAAGACACTCCTTCCGTGCGGCGCGGATCGGCGGGATCATATCTGAAATAAACCTCATAATAGGGTTCATAAGGACTTATATTGATGTCATATTTAAATTTTTCACAGTTTTCTTCTCTATAATTTTCCACATATAAGGGTTTAACCTCTTTTCCTTCTTCATCTTTAGCAATTACCTCCATTTTCACCCCGCTTGAGGGCACGAAAAAGTTTGGTGCTATCGCATCATATCTCAACCTGTCAAATGAAAATTCATGATCGAGAATACCATACTGTTCTTCCATAAATGGCAAATTTTCATCCATATGGAAATTGGCCGTTGAAAATATGGAAGTATTGTTTTTTGCATAGAAATAAGATGGATTTAACATTCCACCCAGCACAAGCTTGTAATCAGCCGGATCTAGGGAGGGAGCGTCGGGAGAAAGAGTTCCCCATTCCTCATCCACAATCACTGCATCCTGACTCACCAATTGATATCTTTCTCCGGGATTTAGAGGCGGCATAGCCATATTAAAAAATAAGGCCATTCCAGGATGAGCACAAAAAGGAGCATCATCCACAGATTTATGGAAGGTAGCACCCATTTTCGGCGTCTCTCCAATTAACTTAACGATATTGTCATTTTCGTCTACCACAGCAACTTTGAAGTAACCTATCTGTCTGTTTAAAGTCACAACCGGAGTAATGAAATATACATTTTCCCCTGTATCAATATCAGAAGCTGAGAAGTTCCATAAAGAAGAGGGGTATCCCTCCATCGAATAAACATCGGCATTGGAAAGAAATGCTTTGGAATATTCCTTTCTTTCCCTGTCGGGCTTGATGTTGATTATCATTCCCTGGTATTCACCGAAATCCATTCCTCCCACATCGGAGAAATCAAGGGCATAATATCCGTTTGACTGACCGTCCCATCCCCAGTTGACATGATAGAAACCTTCGTTGTCATAACCATCAATCACAAAACAGTGGGCGGTAACGCTTCCTCCTCGATAGATCACCGGACCAATTTCATCAAGCTGTTGTTTCAACATATTATCCCATTCGGAATCATTGAAACTTTTCTTCTCGATAAATTGACAGTCTTTATCGTAGGCATAGATCTCTATCATACGATTGCCTATAGCCCAAACTTCGGCACCGCTTTCATTGAATTCATTCATCCCATAGAGCATGTGGGAGGCGATGCCGGCGCTTTTCATCAGCTTAGCTACTTCCTCATTGAATTTCGGATCATTTTCATCACTCATGGCTTTCCAGTCTATCGTGTAATCATCGAAATTCATTTTAAAATCCGGGAAATACCAATCAAACATCTCTCCGCCTCGAGTGTAGTCGGGCCATTGATGGTAATGCATTGCTATAGACATTGCCGTGGCAACGCAACCGGCAGCTGCATTATTAGGCGTAAGATTGTTGTATGGTGCGCCTTGGCCCCATTCGGCAGTTTTATGAAGGATTCCCTGTCCGGAGGCTCGAGTGGCTTTCCCCGACTGAGTTTCTTTAAACCCCGATGCATTTTCCACTATCCCCTTAAGTTGAGGGGGAAGATTGTTAATATCAAAAAAGCCTTTATCGGAATATGCAACAACCTTTGGATTATCTCCTATGGCCGAAACTAAAATAAAACCATCCTTTTCTCCGATATTAAAGGCATGAATTGATTTTAGAGTTTTATTTTCAATTCTTTTCAAATCATATTCAGAACCCATCCCCTTTGCTCGGGTGGAGACTAAGAATTTAGTTGCCAGAAAATTCCGGGCAACCTCTTTTGCTTCTTCAACCGGGATTTGACGGGCTGAAAGGCTGCAAATCCCCAAAATAAAAGTTAGTGTTAGAGTAAAAAATGATCTCATAAGTAATTATTTCAATTGTTTTGAGAAGATAGTTGTTTTTTTAGGATTAGTGACAAATTGTCTGACGATTGGGATCGAATTGATTCAGCTAATGTTTTAAAATACCCTGAATAATTTCAGTCTACACCCCAAAGATATGATAAATAAACGGAATTCTTTCTATTTCTTGTAATTTTTTTGTATAAAAGCCAAAAAGGCAAGGATTTGGGCCATATCACCTGTAAATAAATATCTCTTATTCAGCGTAAGCTCCAAGGGCCGGGAGGCCTTCGGCGAGACGGTATATGCCGTCCATGTCGTAAAGACATTCCGGAGTGATGTAGGAAGGGTTGCCCCGTCCGAAGGCAGGAGAATCGGGTTGAAGGCGATAATCAAAGTAATAGTCATCACGGACTGTATAGAAGAGAGGATCCTCGTTCCATACGCAGTTGATGAAGTTTTCATCGTCGGTGCCATTAGCCCTAAATAGCATATTCAGCATAAAGACATTTGAACTTATTAGATCGCCGGGATATAGAGGATCGCCTATTTCTCCCCACACAATTCCGTTTTCAAAGTTTGCCTGCATCAAGGGCTGATCGTTATTTTCCGCTTCTTCAGGAAGGCAATGTCTAAGATAAAGATTCGGGAGATAAAGAGCCGAAAAAAGATAGGAATTCGCTATGGTGCATTGCACGAAATTATGTCGCCCTCCGGTTAGAGCCACCACTGAGGCTGCGGCTTCTGAAAAGCAGCAGCCATAAGCGTCGACGGCGGCATATTCGGAGCTCAAAACATTACCCTGCGAATTATGCAGCCAGGAATTAACCAGTGTCAATTTCTGCCGGGAGAGGTCGCCACATGAATCAACGCGAAGTCCGGAAACTGTCGATCTCATGTTGACATATTCCATACGGTTTTCGAAAGACTTCGACGAAATGTCGATGCCTCCCCACTGGCCAGCAAGCTGATCGTAGGCCACATCAGGGAGAATGTCATCGAGTCGGTCACCGCTCATGCGAATAAAATTATCAGTTTCGCCCAGAGCAAGCAAAGTGCCATCTACCTGCATGGCCGCTTTGTCGTGGAAAAGCAACCACGCGCCCGGTCGAATTGTCAGAGTGGCTCCTGTTTCTACCCTCAGGGTATCGAAAATCACATAAGGCCTCTCGGCAGTCATAGTGAAGTCTTCGCTAACAGTGAACTTGTTGAGCCGTGTGACATTCCATGCCCAAGCCTCAACCTCCACTTCCTGAGTGACCCCATTGGTTATGAATTCCAGCTGGTCAGAAACTCTGAAGGGCTCGAATGTGTCATTTTCATCAATGAAACATTCCATAAAAATATATATGGAGTCGTTGCCGCGAATTTCGATGTCTGAAAAAGAGCTGCCGCTCACCCCGTCGACGTTGAGCCGGAAATGACTATCGGGATCTTTAAATCTAATGGAAGAGATGTTGACTCCCTTCTTGTTGTGATTATAGACTTGCAGGCGCGCTGTCGGAGTGGTCAAATCTGTAAAAATAGCACCGAAACTGACTGTGTCGGTGGAAAAAGTGAGGGTAGCTGAAGGAGAGTCGGTGATGTCGTCGTTAATACAGGAAGACAAAGACCCCACTAAAATTGTTATTATTACAAATAATATGTTCCTCAAAGCGTTCATATAAGAGAAACGATATAGCTAAAGGCAATATTGCACCATGAAATATATGCTTGTGGCCGGAGAGGCATCCGGCGACCTTCATGCCTCCCATTTGATTGAAGCTCTAAAGCGTAACGATTCCGAGGCCCAATTTTGTTTTATTGGAGGCGACCTCATGGAACGGGCAGCAGGCCTTCCTCCAAGAATCCACTACGACCGATTAAACGTCATGGGGTTCTCGGAGGTGATCCGAAAGCTTCCGGCCCTCCTCTCCAATCTTAAAAAGACAAAGAAAATTCTAAAGGAGTTTCTTCCCGACGTCTTGATTTTAGTAGACTATCCCGGGTTCAACCTTAAACTCGCGGGGTTTGCTAACAAACTCGGCATCAGGGTGGATTATTATATATCCCCCAAAGTATGGGCCTGGAAGGAATGGAGAGTCAAGTCAATCAAGAAAAACGTCACCCGTCTTTATTCTATCCTCCCTTTTGAGGAGGCATTCTATGCCCGACACGGATTTAAGGCCACCTACGTGGGTAATCCATCTGTTCAGGAAATAGATTATGCATTGGGCCATCTCCCCCCTAAGAAACATTTTATGGAGCGCCAGGGTTTTCAAGATATGGAGAAACCCCTCATCGCTCTCTTGCCCGGAAGTCGGAAGGGAGAAATACGCAATAATCTTCCCATAATGATTGAGGCAGCCTCAAAGTTCCCGGAATTTCAAGTGGCCGTTGCAGCCGCTCCCTCCGTTCCGGAGAAATTCTATCGGGAGGTGGCACAAGATCCGGGCCTTCAGGTGGTTTTCGGGGCAACCCCTGCTCTTCTTAAATATTCGCGAGCAGCACTTGTCACGTCGGGCACAGCCACTTTGGAGACAGCCTTGATAGGAACTCCTCAAGTGGTCTGCTACCGTGCCAACGGACTTAAGTTATCTTATAAAATAATGGAAAAACTTCTGAAGGTGAAGTTTGTTTCCCTCCCTAATCTCATCATGAACAATGCCATAGTGCCGGAGTTGCTGGTGCATAACTGCACAGTTGAGAAAGTGGCGCGCGAGCTCTCGCCGCTCCTCCAGCCTTCCCCTAAAAGAGAATGGCAGACAAATGGATATCGCAATATGAGGCGCCGTCTTGGAAACAGCGTGGCTGCTGATTATGCCGCGGAGTTAATCGTCGATTCCCTCTCTCAACGTTCTGAATAGGCGATTGCCGCTTTCATAAACGACACAAACAGCGGATTCGGGTTCAACACCGTGCTTTGGTATTCGGGGTGATATTGAGTTCCCACAAACCATCTCTTATCGGGAGCTTCCACAACTTCAACGAGCTTGGTCTCAGGATTAACTCCCACGCATTTCAAGCCGTTGTCCTCAAAATCTTTCCGGAATTTCTCATTAAATTCGTAGCGATGGCGATGGCGTTCGCTGACTCTCTTCTTCCCGTAGGCTTCGGCAGGGATAGAACCCGGAGTGAGGTCGCAATCATAAGCCCCGAGACGCATGGTTCCACCCTTGTTGGAAATCTCCTTCTGTTCCTCCATGAGGTCGATCACAGGATAAGGCGTCCCCGGATCCATCTCCACAGAGTTGGCTCCCTTCAATCCCAACACATTCCGGGCATATTCAATCACCATACACTGCATTCCCAGACAGATGCCAAAGGTGGGCACATCATGCTCCCGACACCATTTCAGGGCCACAAGCTTACCTTCAATTCCTCGTTTCCCAAAGCCGGGTGCGATAATAACTCCATCCATTTCACCCAATTTCGAGGCAACGTCGCTCTCTGTCAGCTTCTCAGAATGAATATAGACAAGGTTGAGCTTACGGTCGAGCCAGGCTGCAGCATGGCTTAAAGATTCGGAGATGGATTTATAGGCATCTTGAAGCTCCACATATTTCCCTACGAGCGCGATATTCACCACCTTCTCTGCGTTATGGAGTTTGTCAAGGAAAAGGTTCCAGTCTTTGAGGTCGGGCTCTGAATCACATTCTGTCGCAGTCTTTTCAAGCACGATCTCATCGAGCTTCTGGTCGTGCATCATCAGGGGCACTTCATATATGCTCTTAGCATCAAGGCTTTGAATAACGGCCTCCGGCGATACGTTGCAGAATAGGGCCACCTTCCGACACATCGATGGCGGAAGCTCCTTCTCTGTGCGCAACACCAAAACGTCGGGCTGGATACCAGTCTGTTGAAGCATCTTGACAGAGTGTTGCGTAGGCTTAGTCTTTAGCTCTTTGGCAGCCTTGATATAGGGCACGTAGGTGAGATGGATGAAGAGGGCATTTTTCCCTAATTCCCATTTCAGCTGACGCACAGCCTCCAAATAGGGTGTCGACTCGATGTCGCCGACGGTTCCCCCGATTTCCGTAATGACGAAGTCATAATCCCCCTCTTCACTGAGTCTTTTAACACTTCGTTTGATTTCATCGGTGATATGGGGCACTATTTGCACCGTCTTCCCAAGATAGTCTCCTCGGCGTTCTTTCTCGATTACGTCGCGATAGATTCTGCCGGTTGTGACATTGTTGGCCCGAGAAGTCTTGATGTTAGTGAAGCGTTCATAATGGCCCAGATCGAGATCAGCCTCATGGCCGTCACTTGTGACGTAACATTCCCCATGCTCATAGGGGTTGAGGGTTCCGGGATCGATGTTGATATAGGGGTCAAATTTCTGCACAGTCACGCTGAATCCGCGTGACAACAGGAGCCGGGCAAGCGACGATGAAATGATGCCTTTGCCTAAGGAGGAGACCACGCCGCCGGTGACGAAGATATATTTTGTCTCTTTCAATTGTGTGGGGAGTTTAAAGTTGGGTATGGGGAATTGGGTATGAGGGGAGAGGAAATCGATAATTGATGTTTGATAGTTGGGGTTAGCGGGTTTTACGGTTTTCATAGAAGGCTACGAAGGCTTGATTGACAAGCCGGTTGCCCCCCGGCGTGGGATAGTCGCCGGAGAAATACCAGTCGCCCGGATAATCAGGGATGGCCTCATGAAGACCCTCGATTGATTGGAAGATCAGTCTCACTTCGGCAACAGTGTCGGGCGGCGTGAGCATTTTGGCCATCTGGGCAGCTATCTCCTGCTGAGAGAAGGGAGCATAGATGGCTTTTACGCAATTTTCTTGCTCGCTATCAGGCAATTCGGCCATTGACTTGCAACGAGTGTAGACTTCCTTGATGACATTTTCCATGCCACGGTCTTTCAACAGGGCGATGGCTGCCCGGAAAGCTGCAAATTCTGACAAACTCGACATGTCGATACCGTAATAGTCGGGATATCTCACCTGAGGCGATGAACTAACCACAATTATTTTCTTAGGATGCAATCGGTCGAGTATTCGAAGGATGCTTTGAGTAAGGGTCGTGCCTCTTACTATACTGTCGTCGATCACAACCAGATTGTCTTCATTGTTGGCAACACAGCCATAGGTGACGTCATAGACATGTGCCGCAAGCTCGTCGCGGCTTTCTCCTTCGGTGATAAAAGTGCGAAGTTTGATATCCTTTATCGCTATCTTTTCTATCCTCAGTTTTTGGCTGATAATCTCTCTGATGCGTTGGTCGGTCAAGGCTCCACGGTCGCGTGCCGCAAGTATTTTTTCCGTTTTTAATACGTCGAGATGCTCTTGAAGTCCCTCTACCATTCCGATGAAGGCCACCTCCGCAGTATTGGGTATGAAGGAGAATACAGTATGGGCTATGTCGTTGCCAATTTTCTCAAGAATTTCGGGCACTAATAGTTTTCCAAGTTTTTTTCTCTCCTGATAAATGTCGGCGTCGCTGCCCCTGGAGAAATAAATCCTCTCAAATGAGCATTTCCGGTTTTCGCCTCTCTCTAATATCTGGGAGATTTCAATCTTTCCCTTTGAATTGACTGTGATGGCTTCCCCGGGTTGCAATTCGTTTACGTCTCGCCTGGCTATATTAAAAACAGTCTGAAGCACGGGTCGCTCAGAAGCCACCACCACCACTTCCTCGTCGTGGTAGTAGAATGCGGGACGGATGCCGTTGGAATCGCGCAGGGCAAACATGTCACCTGAGCCCGTGGCTCCACAGATTACAAATCCCCCATCCCAGGTAGGCGCTGCTGCCTTTATGACGGCCTTCACATCGAGTTCTTCTTCGATGCGTCGCGTGAGTTCCGGTTCCTCCAGATTGTCGCGATATTGGCGATAGACCCTATGGTTTTCTCTGTCGAGAGCATAGCCCAACTGCTCAAGAAGCATAACCGTGTCGCTATAAATCCTCGGATGCTGACCTTTTTTTACAACCTCTCCGAAAATCTCATCGACATTGGTCATGTTGAAATTTCCACATAGCAAGAGATTTCGCGATGGCCAGTTGTTGCGACGTAAAAAAGGATGCACATAGCTCATTCCTGAGCGACCGGTTGTGCTGTATCGAAGATGGCCCATGTAGATCTCGCCGATAAAAGGTGCCTCCTGTTCCACTTCGATTGGGGACAGATGTTCTGCTTGAATTTTTTCTAAGGATGGCCCGATTTTATCGAAGATTTCCCGAATGGCCTGAGTGCCCAAGGCACGCTCCCGAAACACATATTCCGTGCCGGGCAAGGCGTGGAGCTTGACAACTCCTATCCCGGCTCCTTCCTGGCCTCGGTTGTGTTGTTTCTCCATCAATAGATAGAGCTTTTTGAGAGCCCAGGAATAACTCCCGTATTTCTCTTTGTAGTAAGAAATCGGCTTTAACAGCCGGATCATAGCGATGCCACATTCATGCTTGATGGGATCCATATAAGATTCCTCCTGAATTGAAAATGCAAAATTACATTTTTGCGGCCGACCCTCCAATAAGCAACTCAAAAAAAGCCAATTTTTTATCGTTTGTGAATTTGGGAATTTCAATGTATTTTTGCAAAAACGAGCCCACGAAACCTTTTCGATTGCGTTTTGAACGAGAAAGTTAAAAAAATCGGTTCAAACATTCTCAATAGCGACCAGCTGGTCTTCACATTCATAAGATCGGCCGGGGCTGCTCAGTTTGCCTCATGGATCGACTTGGGCACCGGTTTTGTGCTCTTCGCCTTCGCTCATTTCGCTCCATGGATTTCCACTGCAATCGGTGCCTTCGCGGGAGGCGTCATTAACTGCATTCTAAATTATCGTTTCACATTCCATGGCAGTTGCCCTTGGAAGGCTGTTATCGTAAAATATGCCCTCGTGTGGATAGGAAGCCTCCTCCTCAATTCTTTTGGAACAGAGCTCCTTTACTATGGTCTCTCGAAATGGGAATGGCTCGAAACTATCGGTTTTAAACGCGACGGTTATTTCGCGGCTGCTCGTCTAATAATTTCCGGGGTCGTTTCCCTTGGCTGGAATTTCATTCTCCAGAAAAATTTCGTCTATCAAAGCCGAGGTTTCGATAAACATGCCATCGAATTTGTCGACTTGATCACCGGACGCCGTTACGCCAACCATCATAAACATTCCCAAGACTCTATTTCGGAAACCTCCATTCCCAAAGAAAGTTAAGGTCTCTTTAAAACCCTGTCACCATGAAACATTTGCTCTTCGCCTCTCTTCTTTTAATATTCTCTTCCTGCATCTCGACGGAGAGTATCGAACCCGAAAATCCGGCAGGGGAAGACCTCCTCGTGGTTAACCTCGAAGCACCCTCCGCGATATCCACGCGTGCCGACCATTCCGGATATAAACTTCGTTATGTCGTCAAGCTTTTCAAAGGCTCTAATTCAGGAGTGGAGCAACGAAAGGAAGTAGTTGGAAATCCCAATGCGAGGATTGTCTTTAAGGTTGACCCCGGTGTAAGTTATCAACTTTTCGCCTTCGCAGATTATATACCTGAAAATTATGAGGCATCCGGCGACACTTTCACAGATTACTGCTATAACACCTCAGTCAAAAACGGCGACCGCGAGATTAATAAGTCGGTGGATATTCGACCTAAGGCCGGCCAAAATACATCTTCTACAATCGACCCCGCTTTCTTCAATAATGATAACTATGACTGTTTCTATGGTCAGACCGATAAATTTTTCAAAGATGCAACTCAAAAGGAGATAAGCCTCACTTTGAATAGAGGGGTTTCGATGGTGGTTTTCCAAGACCTCGGAGCCTCAACACAAGGCACTGAAAAGAATATCAGCATCGGAAAAATTACTTTGGGTTACAGGCTCGGCCTCGATAGTGAAGCTGTCGACTTAAATGAAATCGGCTCTAACACTTCTTCCCAAAGAGTTAGCCTCACATCTTCAACCGACCGGCTTTTCTATTTTTACACCTTCGCGGATCTGTCGGAGAATAACTATGCTGAAGTAAACCTTAACGTCAACGATAAGACTTACACCATTAAGAATATCCCCATAAAAGGAAATTATAAGACCATCGTGAAGGCCGACTTCCTGACGGGCTCGACTGGCGGTTCTTCCGGCAACGGTAATGGTGGCAACGACCAAGGAAACACAGGAGGATCAGACTCCGGAAATTCAGGGAATAATGGCAGCGACGACAATGGAGGAAACTCCGGTGACAATGGAGGGGACTCGGGTTCAAACACTGAAAAAATCGGCGACATTATCCTCAATCTTTCCAATAATAATGCGGATTGGGATTCTCAAACCATCGAACCTAAACTTATTCCCTTCTAAATATCATGAGAGAAGAAATTAAGAAACATAATGAAAAGTTTGTGGCAGAAGAATGTTATAAACCCTTCGTCACATCAAAATATCCCGACAAAAAAATCGCTATAGTCACCTGCATGGACACTCGTCTTGTGGAGCTCCTTCCTGCAGCCCTGGGAATTAAAAACGGCGATGTCAAAATGATCAAAAATGCCGGAGGGGTTATCACAGACCCCTGGGACTCTACACTTCGATCACTTCTGGTGGGGATTTATGAACTTGGAGTGGAGGAAATAATGATTATCGGCCACACGGGTTGTGGAGTCGAGGGGATGGAGGCCTCCGAAATGATTCATCTGATGGAGAAAAGAGGAATCTCTCCGGAAACCATTTCCCTTATTGAAAGGTGTGGCATCGACCTCAAAAAATGGCTCACAGGTTTTGAAGACACTGCCAAGGCTGTGGCCGACAGTGTGGAGCTTGTAAAAAACCATCCCCTGATTCCTGCAGATGTGAAAGTAGATGGTTATATTATGGACTCCACAACCGGAAAACTGCAGGCCCTTGCCGAATAACGGCTCGGGCCTGATCTAATTTTTTTGAATTTATTTGCCTTTATCTCTTATTAGGCACCCGGATCAAAGGGGCAGATTCTTACGTAGATCCCTTGAGGTGCAAGGGCCGGAATTAGTGATGAAAGGTCAGTCGTGCCATAATGATAAGGATAGACCACTCTCGGTTTTATGATCTCAGCTGCCTCTATAAATTGGCTCGGAGTCATGGTGTAAGGCAGATTGCATGGCAAAAAAGCAATGTCGATATCTTTTAGAGAAGCCATTTCGGGGATAACTTCAGTGTCACCGGCAATATAAATTTTCATTCCCCCAATTTCCAACACATATCCGTTGTCTCTTCCCTTGGGATGAAATTGCAACCGGTCTTCCGAAACATTATAAGCCGGCACGGCCTCGATCCCGATTCCATCTATCTCTTTGCGGTCGCCATTGCTCATGACCATGCCATAGCCCAAAATTTTGGCACTGTTAGGATTGGTCACTACAATAGTATCCCTTTTTGACAATGTCTCTATAGCTGCCGGATCCAAATGGTCGTGGTGCTCGTGGGTCACCAATATCAAGTCGGCCTTTGGAAATGCAGAATAATCGGTGGTTCTGTCGCCCAAGGTTCCAACGGGGTCAATCTCAATCTCCTTTCCGTCATAGACAATTCTTAATGAGGCATGGATCAAGGGCTCTATTTCCAACTTCTTACCCTCCGGAGTGATATATATGTCGGTTTTTCCGGTGGTGATTGGCAGTCTTTCCTTTTCCCAGGCCTCGATGCCTCCTGCAAGTTCAATGATGGAATCGCCTGTGGCTTCCAGAGCTTTGTGAGCTTGAGCCGAGCGTCTCCCCGACTTGCAATATATGGCGAGTGAATCTCCCTCCGGCACAACTTGTTTCACTCTATCCACAAAGTCTTCGTCGAAGAAATTTACATTTATCGCGCCGGGGATATGTCCCGAGGCGTATTCTTCCGGAGTGCGGACATCCAAAATGGTCAGAGGATGGGTCAATTGAATAGCCTTTTCAAATTCCTGACAATCTACGGTTGAAGTGCTGTTATTGCCGCAAGCTGATAGGGCCGGTTGGATCATTGCCATAGTCAATAAAATTTTAGAAATATTTTTAAATCGGAGTTGGAAAGTTTTCATAATCAATTCCTTTAATTAGAGAAATCAGGCCATAAAAGTAATAAAAGAAAATGAATATCCCGAATTTTCTCCCAATTAAAACTTATATTTGAAATTCAAAAAGAAAATTCTCAACCTCTACCTATCTGAAAGTTGAAAAAATTAAAATTTCATTTCCGCTTAATTCTTTTTGCCACAATATTATTTATGGGATGTTGGGGTCTCGGCAGCTATGCAGGAAATCAAAACGCTCCTTCAGAAGAGCCGCCTTCCGGAGCCTCTTTTTCACAAAATGATTCTATCATTTGGGATATTGTGGAAATTCTCAAGGAAGAAAAAAATCTTGACCCGAATCGAAGAGAAGAAATTGAAAAAAGGATTGCCTCCTTTCCCGGCAGAATCATCAGAAGAGACACAGCTTCCTATTTCCTGCAGACAGCCCTGACTATCGCTTATAATGAGTATACCACAGAAAATTTCCCCGTGGCCACAGAAGTTGCCAAAAAATTCAATGAGGAAATAGAAATGGCTGACTTTTGGGAAAATATCTCACGTTATTTTCTAATCAAATTCACGCCTTCAGTCATTAAGACTAAAGAAAAAATAAAGAACGGAGAAAAGATATCCCAATTTGACATTCTTAATCTCTCTTCAAACTATGATAACACTCGTGACAAGAGATCATTCCTTAATGAACTCTTGATAGACATTCCCATCAATCTCAATATTTTCAGCTATAAAAAACTTTTGAGAGCTTATAAGAACGAGGGAGGAATTCCGTCAGGATTGAATTCTTGGAATATGCCGACGATATATCATTTTTGCCATATCAACGGTCGCCAAGACATCCTCGATGAAATAATCTCTCTATGGAATTTGGAGGAAGCCAACTTTGCTATGGATCCTCAAAAGGGTATCTATAAGTATGTGGATCTCGAACCTCCCTCCACTGATTTTAGATCCATAAATCAAAATACACTAAATGAATTCGCGTTGGCTATTTACGACATTGAAGGTAATATCCTCCGAATTGATTCCTTGATTTCTATAGGCCAACAAGATTCAATCGGAAAGTATGTAGACAACTATCAGAACCTAAGCCTTCAGAATGGTAAAAACAGGGAGGTTATAGAAATGTCGGCTAAATATGAAAAATTTGTGCCCCAAAATTGGAAACACCGGTTTTATAATTATTGGGGCATAGCCCATATAACCTTAGGGGAATTCGACAAAGCCCAATATAATTTCAAGAAGGCGATAGACAATAGAGAAAATCTTGAATCCTTTTCCGGGGCTGTTATAAATTATGCCCTCGCTTTAGCCGAAGACGGACGCTGCGAGGATGCAACCCAAATCCTCGAAACCCAGAAAGATAAAATGGCCTCCCCTGCCGACAGCATCAATTATTTTGAAAACTTGGGTTATATCACAAGTCTGCTGGATCCCATTCGTGCCAAAGAATTATATGATATTGTCGATAAAAAAATCGAAACGACCCCTCCACTCTCCCGGAAAGTTCCTGATTCTTTTCTCACCCGACATTTTGCCAGAGAGGCCAGACTATGGGATCATGATCTATTCAAATGGCGCGAAATCCTTAAATCCGTTCGCTTTTATTCCGGAGAAGATAATTCTATTAATTTATATGGCAGTCTCCATAATTCGCTCTATCACTCAGAGATGGGGAGATATCGCAATTTCCTTTTCGATTTCGAGGGAGCAGCAAAAGATTTCGAGGCTGCCCAAGATAAAATAGAAAACCTCGACTCTACCGACTATAGAGTCAAATGGTGGAGTGAATCTTGGCAAGCCCTCTCCAATTTCCGCAATGAATTTGCAAAAGATCCCGAGACAATTCTCCGGGCCCTGACTCTCGATCGGTTGTCTCCATTACATAAGCTATGGCTAATCGGGAATCTCACATATTTCCTGGCTCATGAGGAGGAAAACGGCAGGGAGGAAATTGCCAAAAATGAATTTGATATTGGTTTTATTAACGATAACCTTAATTCCCACCTGGCAGAAGCTATCATGGCTTTGGCTTCCGATGAAAGCAGGTTTCTAATTGTCCCGATCCTGACAATGCAACAAATCCTAATGCCTATTGAGGCTCGTTTGGGAAACCCTAAAGAGCTTGCGCGCCTTAATCTTTTAAGGAAGGGGCTCCTTCAAACTTCAAAAACTGCTATCGAAAAAGAATTAATGGCGGGAGGGAAAATTAAAGAATATGAGAATTTAAAAGCCATGAGAAAGGCCCTTAACCATGCCTATATCTATGAAGACTCCTTAAGAATCAAAAAACTCTCTCCCCTCATAAGCGCAAAAGAGCGTGAACTCTATTATTCTCTTAAGGAAAATATAAATATAGGAGAAATTATCTCCACTCATCCCGAATCCATCATCTTAAATTTAAAGGAAAATGATATTGCCATCGATTTTATAGAATACGGGCAAAACGACTCCACATATTTCGGCGCGTTCCTCTATTTTCCGGATGGCGAGATAAAATACCTCCCAATCCTAACGACACAAAATGAGAGCTCCGATCCACAAAATCCCTGGAGAGAGTTATGGCCTTTTTTGGAGGGGAGGCAGGATATTTATTTCTCGCCCGACGGAAGCCTCATCAACGAGGGAATAGAATTCTATGAAGACCAATATGGAGAGCCCCTCTTTCAAACCCACAGATTGCATCGCATGTCTCATCTGCGCAACCTAAACAGAGCCTCCTCGGAAGCCTCCGAAAGAATTGAAGGTGAAATTGCTGTATTCGGTGTGGCCGACCATAATTCGCCTGTGGGTGGAGAGGGTAAACTCTTTCGTGGCGACTGGACAGATCTCCCCGACGTGGAACATGAAATGGAACTCATAGAAAATTCTATAAACGGCTTCCCTCATCAAATCTTTTTTAATGACGATGCCATTGAAGAAAACGTCAAAGCTGTGGACGGCAGGGATATCAGCGTGCTTCATTTTTCCACCCACGGAGTCTACAGAAATGTCGATTCATTGAGCCGGGCAGCTTCCGATATCACCCATTTCGATCATCAGATTGCCCAAAGGATCCTCAAAACCGAGAGGCAGGATATTTGCGGTATAGTGTTGCGAAAAGGAAATTTAACCTGGAGAATGCCGCATTTATTAGACGACGAAGATGACATCCTGACCGCAGAGGAGATCGAAATTATGAATTTCCCTAATCTTCAACTGACAGTCTTGTCAGCTTGCGACTCGGGCTTAGGGGAAATAAATTCCGACGGAAGCCGGGGATTGCAGAAAGCCTTCCGGAGCGCCGGCTCAAAAAATATCATCTGCAGTCTTAACAAAGTAGACGACTACTGGTCGGCCCAATTCATGGGGCAGCTCTATAAAAACCTGACTGCAGGCCTCTCAATCTACGATTCATTCCGAGAAGCCCAGAAAAGCATAAAAACGGCCGCTCCCTTTAACCCCGTGGCCTGGGCCTCTTATATTCTGATAGAATAACTCCTATTCTGATAGAATAACTCCCGGATTGTCATAGAAAAAACAAGTGGCAAAAGATAGAATAAAATTTCGTAATTTTGTGAGTCATTCTTGAAGCGTATGGAAGGAAGCTACGAAGAAATTGTCAGAAAATGGTATAAAAAGTTGCGACCCAACTTTATTGACTCTCTGATGGATAAATATAGAGGGAGCCAAATGCGTCTCGAAGATGCGGAAAACATCTATCAGGATGTGTTTATAGCAATCTACGACAATCTGGAAAAGGGAAGCATCAAAAGCGATACTTCCTGGAACAGCTATATCATGACAATAGGGCTGAACATGGCCACAAAAAAATATAGAAAGATTTCCAAAAACACATCTCTGACGGAGCAGACAAAAGACGACTCCGATTCCCCTCAGAAGCTGTCAAAAGAAGTGGCCGATGAATTGCAGAAGCTCTCTGACGATACTCCCGACTTATATGGCAATCCCGAGGCCCAGGCCCTCCTCGGCGAGGAGCTTAACCACACTCCGGAACCTTGCGCATCTATCATCCGCTACACATATTTCTCGGGACTTAAGGATAAGGAAATAATAGAAGAGATCGAACGTTACAATAGTCCCCAGGCGGTTAAAGCTAAAAGATATCAATGCATGAAAGACTTGATGTATCGCGTCAAACTTTCTCTTTATCATGCCGGATTAATTGACAAAAAACCGGAAAGGAGGTAAGACTATGGGAAATATAGAATTGTTTGAAGAATATATTGCCGGAAGTCTTAACCCGGATCAAAAAGCCTCGTTTGAAAAGAAATTGAAGGAAGACAAAGATTTTGCCGCCGATTTCAAAATTTTCCTTTTTACTGTTGACGGTGTCATAAAGGAGGCTCGACAGGATAATGCCGATTTCGGGAATGCAATGAAGAATATTTCCCGAGATGAACTCCTAAATATTATCGGCAGGCGGAGAGTCCCCAAAATATTCCGTTTCGGATATCTGAAGGAACGAGCCCTTTGGGCTTCCGGTGTCGCAGCCCTATTTATTATTCTCTTCGTCTCTGTTTTCTTTACATTCCAAATGGGCAACAGGAATATCGACAACTTGGTGGCCGACTATTATTATCTCCCTGCTTCCAAGGGGCCGGATGAATATGTCGATATCTCTCGGATGTCGGAGGGGGAAATTAAGGAATACATCTCCATCCTGATATCAGAATATGAACAATGCCCTCCCGACGATATTCAGGCTTGCCAAGAGACCGGTCTTAGAATCGCCATCGCTTATATTAAAATCCACGACAGGAAAGAGGCCAGAATATGGCTGGAAAAACTAATCGACAGGTTCTGGGACGACAAGCCATTTGTGGAGCAATGTCAGTCTATTCTCGACCAAATTAACTGATGCTTTCTCCCCCCGGGAAAAAAGACCATGAAAATAAAAAGCCTTTTAACTTTAGTTTTATTGGCAGCGACTTCGCTCTGCGGAGCCACTGACAGGGCTCTTCTCGTGGGTATCGGGAACTACGACCGGATAAAGACCGGGTGGTCTCCCATCCATGGAGATAAAGACGTGGAATTATTGGCCCCCTTGCTTAAGAGACAAGGATTCAGCGACATAACAACACTTATCAATGATAAGGCCGTCAAAAACGCCATTGTAGAGGAATTGAAGAGCCTTGCCCAAAGAAGCCAAGAGGGAGATAAAATCTATTTCCATTTCTCCGGCCACGGGCAGCCCGTGATAGACTACAACAACGACGAAGCCCTCTCCGGGAAAAAATATGATGAATCGATTGTGCCCTTCGATGCCTGCAGAGATAATCTCAAAATGGATGGGGCCTATGAGGGACAAAACCATTTAATCGATGATGAGCTCGCTCCCCTTTTCGATGCAATCAAGAGAAAAATCGGAGGAAATGGCCAGTTTATGATAGTCATCGATGCCTGCTACAGCAAGGGAATCCAAAAAGATGAGGTCACTGAAATCGACCCCGACCTCCTCCGGTTTGCAAGAGGCACCGACCAACCTTTTGTGCCTCATCCTGGTAGTTCCTATCTTAAGAATCTGCCGAAACCAAAGGATTTTTCTCCCGGTTCCCCGATTATTGTAATCACCGCATGCGCCAGCGATGAATCTAATTATGAATACAAGGTGAATCCTAAGACAATATATGGATCGCTGTCGTTTTATATTTATCAACTCTTGAAGACGGATGCCGATTTCTCCAGATGGAAAGATCTTTTCCTTAAAGAAGACTATAAAAGAAGAAACATCTTTCAACCCATTCAGCATCCATCGATTGAAATCATCCCCTGAAACAATTAGGATGTTAATCAAATCTGTAAAATATTCCTTCCTTTAAAAATTTGAAAATGAAAAAACTATTCTCAAAAATCTTATTCTTCTTTGCAATTGCAATAGGTATTACATCCTGCGGAGGTGGTTCTTCAGCCTCATCCGACCCTAATTTGAATGCTCAAGAAAGAGAAGTGGTGGTCAAAACCGAGAAATCTCTTCCTAAAGGCGATAAACTTGAGAATTACAAAATCGTGACCTCTTCTCTTCCGCTTGCCTTGCTCGATGATGAATATAAATCCACTCGCGACCAAGTATTCAAAGCCCGTCTCGACTACATCAATTGTATCAAGAGAGGTCTCGATAGTCACGCGCAGAAAAATCTCGAGACTTTGCAAGAAATCCAAAAACAAATAGGAGAAAAAGAGGAAAATCTTAAATCGACCTCCCCTAATTATATATTCGTGCTGGCCGAAGTGAAGGAAAGAACAAGAAGAGATGGCAAACTTTCGGGCTTTATCGCTATCTATGATCCGGAAAATCTTGAACAAGTCGACCTTGTCCAAGTGACAACTCCCCTCTATAAAAATGCTGAAATGATGACCGAGGCCCTTGATGGCACTCTTGCTGACCCGGCCACATTCTCTAAAGATCCCTCCGAACTGACATCTTCTAATCCGGTGGTGGAATTTATCCTTCGTTCCAATCCCAAATAAAGTGACAAGCGATAGTCAAATAAACTCTCCGGAGAAAACAAATCTTTTGCATTTACCGGGTCCTCAAGGTCAGGATGGATTGAGAGCATTTCTGGAAAGTGGCTTTATCCCGGGTATTGGGAAAGTTTACGCCCAAAGAATTGAAGAAAAGTTAGGAGAACGACTCTCCGACATTGCTGCTCTCTGTGAGGAGGATTTCAGATCGGTGGAAGGTATAGGGCCTAAGTCTGCTTCTGCAATCGTCGAGGCAATAAAGAATCTGCCGGCATCGCCAAATTTTTTGCAGTTTCTCTTTTCTTGTGGTCTTGGCTATCTTGAAATCACAAAAATCTTGAACAAATACAGGAGGGAGACCCTGAAGGTGGTCCTTGACAATCCCTACGAAATGGTTGAGGATGTCTGGAAATTTTCCTTCTTCCGAGCCGATCGAATAGGCCGGCGTCTGGGGATTGCAACCGAAGACCCTCGAAGGTTAAAAGGAGCTTTGCTCACTGCTGTGAAGCTCCATGCCGAAAGAGGAAGCCTGTTTGCTCGAAGAGAGCAATTATTCGCCACCGCCTCTAATATTGCCGGGAGGGGGGAGGAAACTGTCGTAGAAGAAAATGATGACAGTAAAATTGAACGGCTAAAAATCGAAGCAGAAAAAATTAAACCGGAAAAATTTCAACCCGCTTTAGAGAGTCTGATCTCTGAAGAAAGACTCGTGGAATCGCTGGGTGGGATTTATCTTCCTGTTTATTATAATGCTGAAGAAGAGACTGCGGGGAGACTCGCCTCTTTGATTTCTGAGGGTTCGCCGAGGGAGGATTTCAATTTTGATTTGCCCGACCGTGATCTTGAAGGCCATTATTTCACTGAAGAGCAACTCGAAGCTATCAAGATGGCCCGAGACAACCCGGTCAGCATAATCACCGGAGACCCGGGCACCGGCAAAACCACCACCGTCAGAGGTCTAATAAGATTATTCCAAGACGAAGGAAAGAGGGTGATACTGACAGCGCCCACCGGACGTTCTGCGAAGAAGATGGAAATGATGGCCGGCGAAAGCGCCAAAACTATCCATAGGCTTTTAGGGTTCAATCGCGGGAAAGGCTACTTCAATAAGAAACTTGAAGCCGATGTTTTGATTATTGACGAAGCGTCGCTGCTGGAGCAGGTGCTTTTTAATCATCTTCTTAATGCTCTCCCCGATAATATAAAAATAGTGTTGGTGGGGGATGTAGGCCAATTGCCTCCAATCGGAGCGGGAAAAGTGCTCGAAGATCTTTTAGACTCCCGAGTGGTGCCCGTGGCCCGTCTCACTCGCAATTTCCGACAAGAACAGGGAAGCCTCTTGGCTGCAAACATTCAAAACATCAAAAAGGGCCAGATGCCCGAGGGAAGTGAAGAGGGAGATTTCGCTATAATCTATGAGGAAGACGAAGTCTCCGCCAAGGATAAGGTCATAGAGATGGTGACAAAGATTCTGCCCTCAAAATTCATGATAGCCCCGGCTGATGTGCAGGTGGTCTCTCCGCAACATGACGGACCTCTTGGCACTTCCTCACTCAATGAAGCCCTCCAGGAGGCCTTGCAAAAGGAGGGAACGGAAATTAGTTATGGAGCTAAGAAATTCCGTATGGGCGATCGGGTGGTGCAATCCGTTAATTCAAGCAGGCGCGGAATTTATAACGGCGAAACCGGGAAAATTGTGGAGGTAAACCCCGACGCAGGTTTTTTAAGAGTGGAATTCGCCGATGGAAAGATGTCGACCTATCTTAAGAAAGAGTTCGGGGAACTGCAACTCGCTTACGCCACAAGCGTCCATAAACTTCAGGGCACTGAGACAGATTTTGTGGTGATGCCTTTGACAACATCCCACGAAAGGCTGCTTCATCGTAACCTTCTTCTGACCGCAGTAGGGAGAGCCCGAAAATTTTGCGGTTTGATAGGTGAAAGAGAGGCGCTTGAACGGGCAGTGGCCTCCTCGCCCCCATTTGTAAGGAATTCAAATCTCAAACAACGGCTTCAAGACAAACTCCGATTTTCAATCAAGCCGGAAGAGTGATCCATCGGTTGATTTCTTCAGGAAGGTCTTCAGGGGAATGAGTCACCATAATAAGGGCACAATCCCGATTGGCCGTCAAAAAGTCTCTCAATGTCTGGCGGACCCTTTCCAAATTTTCAGAGTCGAGGGCATGCATGGGCTCATCGAGAATCAACAGTTCCGGCTCTTTAATCATAGATCTGGCTATCAAGACCATCTGTTTTTCTCCGGAAGAAAGTGCGGAGAAAGTGCGGTGGCTTATCTTCTCCAGTTTGAAATGGGAAATCCATTTCAGTGCCTGTTCTTTTTGAGCATCTGTGGGTTTCACATACATGCCCACAGTGTCGTTTAGTCCGTTGGCAATGATATCTGCCACAGTCCCTCCACCATGAAAATGAAGTCGCATTTCGGGCGAAACATAACCGATTCTTTTCTTTATATCCCAGATGCTGACTCCCCTCCCCCGCTTCATACCAAACATTTTTATATTGTTGCAATAGGCTTTGGGATTGTCGGCATTAAGAAGGCTTAGAAGAGTTGATTTTCCTGATCCGTTAGGCCCTGAGAGGCTCCATCTCTCCCCTTTTCTTACCACCCAGCTGAAGGAATTCAATAGGCTTCGCGACCCATATTTCACCACGCAATTCTCCATTTCGCAGACGGGGGCTCCTTCTATCAATAGGCTCTTTTCCCGAAACATGAAGGGTTGATAGAGAGAAACTGCCAACTTTTCTTCTTCGGAGGATATTCCGGAAGGATTGGCATAAATTATATTGTCAGCAAATGCCGGAATCTCTTCTTGATTGGTCAGCAGGAGCATTAAAGATTTGCCGGCAGCCTTAAACCTGACAAAAGTGTCGTCAAGAATTTTTCTCGAGGGCCGGTCAAGCCCGATGTAGGGATTATCTAAAATCAGGAAATCCGGACTGTCGGTCAGTGCTTGGATTATAATTAGCTTTCTGGTTTCTCCGCTCGACAGATGGTTGATTTTCTTTTCCTCCACTTCGCCAAGCATGAATTCCCTCTTAAGTCTTTGAAACTCTGGGGAAAAGATTTTCTCCCCCACTACCTCTGCCACCGTCGGGACTTCGTCGTTCATTCCGGCCTCATAACGTTGTTGATAATAGCCCACGGCAGCCTCCCCGCTCGATAGCCCCTCGATCGAATGGATATCATTAAATTCCAAAAGCTTGATTTTAGGATAGGTTCCTTCGGGAGCCTCTATGCGGTTGGTCAGGAAATTCCGCCCGTTTTCCAAAATCTTTGCAAAGGTGGTTTTTCCCGTTCCGTTTCCTCCCCTTATTACGGTTAGTCCCCGATTTATATGGAGGCCCTTTTCAACACGAATTTTCCTGCCTCCGGTGAAATGAAGTTCTTCGCTTTCAATCCTAAGCAACCCCGATTCCATCATATTGTCTGAAGCAAACCGAGTCCCTCCTCCTGAAGATCTTTTATAATATCCCGACAGGCATAAGGATTGGTAAGGTTGGCCGAGCCGATTTCCACGGCATTAGCCCCGGCCAGCATCATTTCGCGCACATCCGAGGCACTCGAAACCCCTCCGCATCCTATAATTGGCACGTCGGCGAAAGCCTGTCTCACCTGATAAACCATACGGAGAGCTACGGGGAAAATGGCAGGTCCGGAAAAACCTCCCATAACATTGGCGATTATCGGTTTACCGGTCTTCAGATCGAATCTCATTCCGAGCAAGGTGTTGATAAGGCATAAACCGTCGGCTCCTCCTTTTAGCGCAGCCTCCGCCATCGCAACGATGTCAGTGACATTCGGAGTCAGCTTGACAAATAATGGAACGGTCGAAACCTCCTTCACCCTCTCCACAAGGCCGGCGAGCACTTCCGGGTCTGTGCCAAACGACATTCCCCCTCCATGCACATTGGGGCAGCTGACATTAAGTTCTATAAGACCTATTTGAGGTTCCTCTGTGATTCTTTTGCAACATTCCACATATTCTTCCACCGAAAAGCCGCTTATATTGGCAATGATCGGTTGATGAAACACTTCCCGAAGCTTTGGCAACTCTTTTGAAACCACAGCATCGATACCCGGATTCTGAAGACCCACGGAATTTATCAATCCACTGCTGCATTCCGCCACTCTTGGCAAGGGATTGCCAAAACGAGGATTAAGCGTTGTGCCCTTAATTGATATAGAACCCAGGATATCCACGGGATAAAACTCATTCATCTCATATCCAAATCCAAAGCAACCGGAAGCCGGGATAACCGGATTCTGAAGCTCTATGCCGCCTAATCTTACCCGAAGGTCATGCTTCGGTTGCGTCGGATGAGGTGCCCACGACAAATCTTTTATTTCCATATCAGCTCCTCTTTTTTAAACACCGGACCCTCCTTGCAAATGCGTTTCGATCCGGTAAGGGTTTCGAGGCTGCAACACATGCAGGCGCCGAATCCACACCCCATCCTGCTCTCCAGACTCATCTCTCCGGGCTCCGGAAGTCCACTCAAAGATTTTAACATAGGCATAGGGCCACAGGCATAAAAATAATCAAATTGCAGTCCTTTTGCTTTGATTGCGTCTGTGACAAATCCTTTGGTTCCCTCCGAACCATCGACTGTCGCCACATGGCATGCTATACCCAAATCCCTCAACTGTTCTTCCAGACCCCAACTCTCATCCTTGGTGTTGTAGCCCACCACCACTTGAGGCACAATTCCGTTTTCCATAAGCTCAACGGCAAGTTGAACAAGGGGGGCAGCACCAATACCCCCGCCTAAAAGCAAGGGATGGCGTATGCCGGAGGAAATCGAGAACCCGTTGCCAAGTCCAATCAAAACATCCAATTCTTCCCCCTCTCTCATTTCGCTAAGAATTTCCGTGCCTTCGCCTGCAACATTATAGAGCAAATGAAGCTCTTTCTCTCCGGTAAAATACCGGCTAACAGAGATAGGGCGACGAAGATATTTCCCCGGAATTCCAATATTGACAAACTGTCCGGCTCTTGTCAGGCCCGTGAGATCTCCGCGAAGTCTCAAAAACCAGGTGCGGGATGAGACTTTACGGTTTTCCTCAATCCTTAGTTTTCTCCTTATATCCATTTTTAGTTTTTGAATTGGAGCTTATTCCTCGTCGATTGTAGAGACCTTCATGGTGATGTCTTCCAATACATCGAGGAGCACTTCCACTGTTTCCAGAGAAGTGAAGACAGTTATATTATTGTCGATAGCCAAACGTCTGATATGATACCCATCTCGGCGGGAATGGTCGGCGCCTATATCCATGGTGTTGATCACATAGCTCACATGGCCCTGTCGCAAAGATTTAACGATATCGTCGCTCCCCTGGCTGAGTTTCTTGACCAGACGGGTTCGGATACCATTCTTGCGGAGAAACTCTGCAGTGCCCCGGGTCGCCTCGATGTTGAATCCGAGTCCATAGAATCTCTTAATCAATGGTAAGGCCCGCTCCTTGTCGCTGTCGCCGATGGTGACGAACACCGTGCCATAATTGGAGACATCCATGCCGGATGCCTGCAGCGATTTATAGAGAGCACGCTTGAGGCTGCGGTCGTAACCAATGGCCTCCCCTGTCGACTTCATTTCGGGCGAAAGATAAGTATCCATTCCTCGCAGCTTAGCAAAGGAGAAGGCCGGAGTCTTGACAAACCATCTCTTTTTCTCCTGGGGATAAAGCTCTGTGATTCCCTGTTGTTTGAGCGATTCGCCAAGCATGACTCTCGTGGCGATCGGGGCAAGCTGTTTACCAGTGGCTTTGGAGATGAATGGCACTGTGCGCGATGAGCGTGGATTTACCTCGATAACGAAAACTTCATCATTATCATCCACTATAAACTGGATATTGTAGAGACCCTTTATGCCGATTTCCTTGCCAAGCTTAACTGTGTAGTCAAGAATTGTGTCTTTCACCTTCTGGGAAACACTAAAGGTGGGATAGACGCTTATCGAGTCGCCGGAATGCACTCCGGTGTGTTCCACATGTTCCATTATACCCGGCACAAAAACATCCTCTCCGTCGCAAACGGCATCCACTTCAAGCTCTTTGCCCATAATATATCGGTCTACAAGCACCGGATGCTCTACATTGACCTCCACAGCCTCATGGAGATATTTCTTGAGTTGCTTTTCATTGCTGACAATCTGCATTGCCCTGCCTCCGAGCACAAAACTTGGCCTTACCAGCACAGGATAGCCTATTTCAGCAGCTGCCTTTATGCCCTCCTCAATGGTGGTGACGGCCACTCCCTTAGGACGAGGAATTCCCAGTTTCTCCATAATGGCTTCGAAACATCCCCTGTCTTCGGCATTTTGGATGGCCTCGATGCCGGTGCCTATGATTGGGGCTCCATGTTCGGCAAGACGCTCAGCAAGATTGATGGCTGTCTGGCCTCCAAGTGTCACTATCACTCCGTCTGGTTTCTCGTGGTCAAGCACATTCATTACATCCTCCACTGTCAGAGGCTCGAAATATAGTTTGTCGGAGGTGGTATGGTCGGTCGACACTGTCTCCGGATTGTTGTTGACCACGATTGCCTCATAACCTGCATTTCGGATAGCCCAGATGGCATGCACCGTGGAATAATCAAATTCCACACCCTGACCGATGCGGATCGGACCGGAACCCAACACCACGATCTTTTTACGTTCAGATGGTATGGACTCGTTTTCTGTCTCGTAGGTGGAGTAGAAATAATCGGTGGTGGAATGGAACTCCGCTCCGCAGGAATCTATCATTTTATAGACCGGCTTGATGCCTTTATCAATCCTGAATTTCCTTACTTCATCTTCGGAGGCTTTCCAGCAGTCGGCGATAAACTTATCGGAAAATCCGCTGTTTTTGGCAGTTTTAAGCACTTCGACATCCCAAGGGCTTGTCTTCACTCTCTTCTCTATGTCAATTATATTTTTGAGCTTGTCGAGGAAAAACATGTCGATTTTTGTGCGGTTGTAGATATGACCCGCGTCGACATCTCTCCAAAGCAGCTCGGCAATGGCATATATTCTGTCGTCGGTGGGGGTCTTTATATAGTCAAGCAGTTGCTCGGTAGAGTAACTGTCGAATTTCGGCAGATAGAGGTGGTTAACTCCCGTTTCAAGCGACCTGACGGCCTTAAGGAGCGACTCCTCGAAATTTCTCCCGATGCTCATGACTTCGCCGGTGGCCTTCATCTGTGTGCCCAGTTCATTGGAGGCGTCGGCGAATTTGTCGAATGGGAAACGAGCGATTTTGGTGACAACATAGTCCAGGGCCGGTTCAAAACTTGCCGGGATATGACCGAGATTGATTTCATCGAGATGAAGCCCTACTGCAATCTTGGCGCTCACCCTTGCGATAGGATATCCGGAAGCTTTCGAGGCCAGCGCAGACGAGCGGGACACTCTGGGATTGACCTCAATCAGATAATAATCAAAAGAGAGGGGATCCAAAGCAAACTGCACATTGCATCCTCCCTCAATCTTTAGCGCTCGTATGAGCTTTAAGGCGCTGTCGCGCAGCAATTGATACTCCTTGTTGGAGAGAGTCTGGGAAGGAGCCACCACGATAGAGTCTCCCGTGTGGACTCCTACGGGGTCAAAATTTTCCATCGAACAAATGGCGATGACCGTGTCGTTGGCGTCGCGCATCACCTCGAATTCTATCTCCTTAAACCCTTTGATGCTCTTTTCGACAAGCACTTGATTTACCGGGGAAAGTTCCAGGGCGGTCCTCATCAATTCTCTCAGCTGCTCTTCATTGTCGGCAAAACCGCCGCCGGTGCCTCCCAAAGTGAACGCAGGACGAAGAATCACAGGATAACCTATTTTTTTTGCAATCTCCACCCCTTTCTCGATAGAGTCGGCCACATCGCTCGGCAAAACGGGTTCCCCAATCTCCTGGCAAAGTTCTTTGAAGAGCTCCCTGTCTTCAGCCTTCTCGATACTGGCGAAGGAGGTGCCCAGAATTTCTACGCCACATTCCTCCAGAATACCCTTCTTCGCTAATTGCACAGCCAGATTTAAACCCGTCTGGCCGCCAAGACCGGGCACGATGGCGTCGGGTCGCTCATATCTCACGATCTTGGCCACATATTCCAAGGTCAGGGGCTCCATATAGACCTTGTGGGCGATTTCAGGGTCGGTCATAATGGTGGCCGGGTTGGAATTCACCAACACCACCTCATAGCCCTCCTCCTTGAGAGCAGCACAGGCCTGAGTGCCGGCATAGTCAAACTCGGCGGCTTGACCCACCACTATAGGCCCAGATCCGATCACCATGATTTTCTTTATGTCTTTTCTTTTTGGCATCTTCTTGCTTTTGTTGTCGTTGTAGCTTTTTGGGTTTCCTTTGCTATTTTAAAAAGGTAGGTTTTCAAAATTGCTTATCCTTCTTGGGTATCATTTGGATAAAGCGGTCGAAGAGATAGATTGTGTCTTGAGGGCCCGGGGCGCTCTCAGGATGGAACTGCACTGATATCACCTTTTCATCCTCACATTCGAGTCCTTCCACAGTGCCGTCGAGAAGGTTAATATGGGTCACCTTCAGTGGGGTCTCCTCAACAGAATCTTTGTCGACGGCGAATCCATGGTTCTGAGCTGTGATCAACACCTTTCCGCTCTTAAGCTCCTTGACAGGATGGTTGCCTCCGCGATGGCCCGGATTGATCTGGCAAATCTTCGCCCCGTAAGCCAAAGCGAGAAGTTGATGGCCCAGACAGATGCCAAACATAGGCACCTTCCCCCGGAGTTTCTTGAGGGTCTCCACAACCTCCGGCACATCCTCGGGACTCCCGGGACCATTGGAGATCAAGACTCCGTCGGGATTGAAATCCAGAATTTGTTCGGCAGAAGTGTTATAGGGCACCACCGTGACATTGCAGCCATTGAGATTGAGATTCCTGACCATATTGAGTTTCATCCCGCAATCTATCGCCACGATGTCGTATTTGCAATTGGCTGTGCGTGCAAACCAACGTTTGCGGCAGCTCACTTTGCTTACGAGATCTTTGGGCCGGGGATGCCGGCGGATTTTTTCGATAGCCTCCTCAGTGGGTGTATCTTCGTCAGTAATGATTGCCCTGAGTCCATTGGCATCGCGCAAAATCCTTGTGAGCAAGCGGGTGTCGAGTCCGCTAATCCCGGGGATGCCGTTCTCTTCAAGCACTTCCGCAAGAGTCTTCGTATAGCGGAAATTGGAGGGAGAGTCATTGTTTTCCTTCACTATCATTCCGCCGATTGTTGGAAACTTGGTCTCATAGTCTTCATCGGTGATGCCATAGTTGCCTATCAGTGGATAAGTCATCACTATTATTTGGTCGGCATAAGAGGGGTCTGACAGTATCTCCTGATAGCCCACCATGGAGGTATTGAACACAAGTTCCCCAACCCGCTCTTCCGAGGAGGCAAACCCGAGGCCTCGGAATTCTCTTCCATCTTCGAGCACAAGTTTTCTCGCTTGACTTTTCATTGTAATGAATTGTAAACCGGATTTCCTTTATAAATTGTAGCCACCACTCTTCCCTTGAGGGTCATCCCCTCATAGGGAGTGGCTTGTCCCATAGTTTTGAATGTCGAGGGGTCGACGACATAATCTTCGTCGAGATTAACGATTGTGAGGTTGGCTTCGGTGGCCTCTTCAACACCCGGAGCCTTAGGCAGCCCCAAAATTTTGCAGGGATTGAGGGCCATGACCTCTATAAGCCTTTGGAACGACATCAAGCCGGAGGAGACCATGGTGGTGTATAGAGCCGAAAAGGCTGTCTCAAGTCCCACGACTCCCATAGCGCTTTTTTCAAGTCCCCGGCTCTTTTCTTCGGAAGAATGTGGAGCATGGTCAGTGGCGACCACGTCGATTGTCCCGTCGATGAGTCCGCGGCGCAGCGCCTCCCTGTCGGCCTTTCCTCGAAGCGGAGGGTTCATCTTGAATCTTCCATCCTCCTGAAGGTCGGAGTCGCAGAAGGTCAGGTAATGCGGGCCGGTCTCGCAAGTGACTGCTATTCTCTCTTTCTTTGCTTGCCTGATGAGGTCAACGCTCTCTTTTGAAGAGACATGACATATATGCAGGCGGCAGCCTGTTTCTTTGGCAAGCCTTATGTCTCTCTCCACTTCCCTCCATTCAGATTCCGACGATATTCCTTTATGGCCATTGGCCTTCGCATATTCGCCGTCGTGGATATATCCGCCATTTAAAAGAGACTCCACTTCGCAATGGGCAGCAAGAATCTTACCTGTCTTTGCTATTCTGGCCATTGCCTCTCTCATGACCGCCTCCGACTGCACTCCGCTGCCATCGTCGGAGAACCCGGCCACATAGGGGCTCATAGCGTCGTAGTCTACAAACTGAGTGCCCTTCCTGCCCACAGTGATTGCCCCGAAGGGTAAGACGTCTATGGCAGACTCCTCGGCAATCAGGGCAAGCTGCACTTTAAGATGGGGCACGGTGTCGGGTGCCGGTTCCAGATTAGGCATCGTGCAGACTGTGGTGAATCCTCCCGCGGCAGCTGCTGCAGTCCCGGTTTTGATGGTCTCCTTATAGCTGAAGCCCGGCTCGCGTAAATGCACGTGCATATCCGTGAAACTGGGCAAAACCAGACACCCTTGGGCATCTATTATGGTATGAGTCTTCTCAATTTCCGCTTCAAGAGACTTGATTTCATCAGAATCTTTTAAAAGCCTTTTGACCAAACCCTCTTCCACGAGTAGATCAGCCCTCTCGGGGCCTTTCATGGTCAAAATTCTTCCATTTTTTATCAGCAAGCCTTTCTTCTTCATTTTCGAGAGGTGGAAATATAAAAAAGGCAACTCTATAAAAATGAGCTGCCTTTATAAATTGGAAAAAATTGCCATATCGCGGAGTGAAATCCGTGGATCAATGAAAGCTTAACATCTTCGAGCCCTATGGGGATATTGTCGAAAGTTTGAGCCATCGCAATCTTTTCTCGTTTGGAGGTGCCAACCAGATTCGAACTGGTGTGAACGGTTTTGCAGACCGGTACCTAACCACTCG
>JAFLTU010000040.1 GCA_022509125.1 Muribaculaceae bacterium
TCCAGCCCTCAGATCTCGAAATGGCGGCCGCTCTCGGCGGAACAGTTGTCCTCGATGATGACATTAATTATGATGAAGCAGGACTAAAACGTATTTATTTCGAAAAGGACGCCATAGTTGACCTGGGCGGTAATACTATTACCGGTTCAAGTGTCGGTGATGGATCTGCTGACGGAACCTTCCTTATAACCGGCTCTAAAGTAACAATTAAGGGTAATGGTAAAATGATTACTGCCGGCACCTACGCCTCAATACTTGTATGGGCTGACAACGGAGGTGAGGTGACAATTGAAAACGGCACTTTTGAAGGAACGAATGACGGAGAGGTTATTTATATTGGCTTAGGTGGTGGAACAATCAATATTAAAGGGGGCACATTCAAAGGTTATGGTAACCCAACTACCTCAGCTATTTTGAATTGCAAAGATGCTGCTTATAAAAACGGAACAGCCAAATTTAATGTAACCGGTGGTACGTTCTACAACTGGAACCCTGCTGAAAGTAAAAGTGAACCTACTTCACCTGAAACCGTAAATTGGGTTGCCGATGGTTATACAGTTGTGACCACTCAAGACGACGAGGGCAACACACTCTATACTGTTGTTCCACAAACTGCTACAGTTATTGAAGAGGGAGATAATATCCAAGATGTATTCTCCAACATTCAGGATGGTGATGTGATTTTGGTGAATGGCGATTTCCCCGCTTCTCTCAACAACTATTTCCCAAAAAACACCACCTTCACAGTGAAGGGAGTTAACCCGGATACTTCTGCTATTTTGTTTGACTATGCCACTGCAGAAGGTTGCAATATAACTTTTGAAAACCTTACGCTTCACCCGGTTTCAAATACTACTAACCACACAGCTCAGGGTCTGCGGAACATCAAAGAGGCAACCTTCAACAACTGTGTCTTGGCTTCCGAATTTACTATCTGGACAGGTGATGTGGTTTTCAACAATTGCGAATTTGTATATAATCCAAATACCGACCCGAACAATGGCGGCCGATATGGAGCCTATATTTATGGCGGTAATATAGAATTCAACAACTGCACATTCGATCAATCCACAAATGAAAAATCTGTATCCAAAGGTGTTTTGATTTTAGGAAATGAAATAATAGGAGAGATCACATTAAATAATTGTAAATTTATCGGTGGCACTATTCCAAACACGAAAAATGCAGCAGTTGAAATTCATTCAGAGAGTAGAACAGCCGGAGGAAAAATATTTATCAATAATACCACCTACGATTCAACAGCGTATCCTGGTGGCCTTTGGAGAGAAGTAAACGGTGATAAAAATTATTTCACAGTTATCGTAGACGGCGAAACTGAACAGACCATGGATTAAAAATCCTCCTTTCTTTCCGGTCGGGGGTTGCCCCCCGACCGGATCCCAACTTTACAATATCTCTATTCTCTCTGCACTCAGCATTCAGCACTCGGTTCTCGGCACTCAGCACTCGGCACTCAGCACTCAACACCCGGCACTCAGCACTCGGCTCTCGGCACTCGGCACTCAGCACAGCTCCGGCACTCCCATCTTGCTTTTTCCATTCTTTTATCCTAACTTTGCCTAATTGTGCTTATGCCGCTATTCAACAAGAAATATCGTCTCACTCTCGAAGATGAGTCTTCGCTCGAAAAGAAAGTGAATCTTTCACTCTCTTTCTTTGCCATCATACTTCTGGGGGTAGCTTTTTTGGTGGTTGCCGGAGCCTTAGGCATATTCGTGTTTGCCTCCTCCCCGATGAAAAACCGGCTTCCGGGCTATCTGAAGGAATCCGAACGAACAGCCACTGAAGAGCAGCATCTCCGGCTTGACTCGCTTGTGCAAGTTTACGAAATCAACGAAGCCTACATCTCGGGTATTCTCAACGCCCTAAATCCTTCGGAGGAAACTCCATGGAGGGCAATGGATCATAAACCCCATCCTCTTACCCTCGATTCCCTTAAACCGGCAAGCCCTGAAGAACGGCGGTTTATGGAGAGGATCCGTGAGCGCGACAAATACGATATCGATTATTCCTCCCCTTCCCCTTCCCAAACCCTCATGTTTGGAAACGTCTATAAAGGAGCCGTTATCTCTCAGGACTCTCGGGAGAGTCAAGTGGCTGATATTATCCTCCCCAAAGGAGCGCCTGTGGCCGCGGTGGCCGAAGGCAAGGTTATCTCTGTTGCCACTTCTCCCAAAAATTCCGGAGCCTTTGAAGTGATTATCCAGCACCCCAAAGGATTCCTGAGTAAAACCGGAAGGCTTTCCCGTCTTCTCGTCAGGCCGGGAGACATCGTGGCGGCGGGGCAAATAATCGCTACAGGGGCAGCCCGGGAGGGCTTGAAAGGCAACCACGTCTCCCTGCAACTATGGCATGATGGAGATCCACTTATCCCCTCCCGTTTTCTCCCTCCCTATCACTCCTCCCCGAAATCACAAAACAATTCCCTATGAAACATATCGCCATCCTGGGAAGCACAGGAAGCATCGGAACCCAGACTCTCGATATCATCTCTCAATTTCCCGACCTGTTTAAAACCACAGTTTTGACCGCAAATCATAATTGGGAACTTTTGGCTCAACAAGCAAAACAATTCAAGCCCGACGTGGTGGTCATCGCTCAAGAAGCCCTTTATGAAAAGCTCAAGGATGCCCTTAAAGATGAACAGATTGAGGTGGAAGCAGGGAGCAAAGCCATCGCTGAGGCTGCAGCTCTGCCCCAAGTAGACATTACTCTCACCGCTATGGTGGGTTACAGCGGGCTGATTCCAACCATCAACGCAATAAACGCAGGCAAGACGATCGCTCTCGCAAATAAGGAGACTCTCGTGGTGGCCGGAGAGATAATCACTCGTCTCGTAAAGGAAAACCACACGAGGATTTTACCCGTAGACAGCGAACACTCCGCCATCTTCCAATGTCTCGTGGGAGAAGACCGAAATAACCTGAGCAAAATACTTCTAACGGCAAGCGGCGGACCCTTCCGAACTTTATCGAGCCGGGAACTGGAAAATGTGACGGTGGAACACGCCCTGAATCATCCAAACTGGGATATGGGAGCAAAGGTCACCATCGACTCAGCGTCAATGATGAACAAAGGATTCGAAATGATCGAAGCGAGATGGCTTTTCGACACTCCCCCAGAAAAAATCGAAATTCTTGTGCATCCTCAAAGTATCGTGCATTCAATGGTGGAATTCTGCGACGGCTCGGTAAAAGCTCAATTGGGGATCCCAGACATGCATATCCCAATACAATACGCGTTGGGATATCCCGAACGTCTCCCGGCTCCGGAGAGGCAATTGAACTGGAAAAATATTTCCCATCTCGACTTCTTTCAACCCGACTACGACAAATTCCCTCTCCTTCGTTATGCCTTTGAGGCTATTAAGGCCGGGGGAAACATGCCATGCATCCTAAACGCTGCCAACGAAGTGGCTGTCAAAGCTTTCCTCGAAAGGAAAATCAGATTCACTGATATGCCCCGACTTGCAAAATATGCCATGGAGAGGGTTCAATTTATTCCCAACCCCACTCTCGAAGAGCTCGTGGACACGAACCGTGAAACAGTGGAAAGGGCGAAACAATGGGTTAAAAACCAACTCGCATGAGATATTACCCGCCTGATATATCGTCAAATTTATATATAAAGTGGGCGTTTTTCCGTTATCTTACATAGCACTACCGTAGAATTAACAAATTAAACCAATAACGAACAACGAATCACGTAACACCATAGATGGATACATTTCTGATAAAAGCCGTGCAATTGATCCTGGCTCTAAGCATTCTGGTGATAATCCATGAATTCGGCCATTTCGTTTTCGCTCGGCTGTTTGGAGTGAGGGTTTCCAAATTCTATATCTTTTCCTTTCCGGTGGGAAAGGAACGCGTCATCATGAAATGGCGACCCAAGAAATATTTCAAATGGTTTTCCACAGCTTTAAACACGGCTGAAAAACCTGAAGAAAAAAAAGAAGAATCCCCAAAAGCAATCCCTCAGGCTGCAATAGAGGCAACAACCTCTGAAGCCAAGCCTACGGCAATTGAAGTAAATTCACCGGAAGAAAATTTAGACACCGACGAGTCAAAGGAGAAAGAATCCTTCTGGAACGGCACGGAATATGGCATAGGATTCATCCCTATGTTCGGATATTGCGACATCGACGGCATGGTCGACGAGTCGAAAGGGAGTGAACTTCTGGAGAAACCTGCCAAGAAATGGGAATTCCGCACCAAACCGGCCTGGCAACGATTCCTTATTATGTTTGCCGGAGTCTTATTCAATTTCCTTCTTGCAATCCTTATTTATGCCGGCATTGTCTATGCCACGGGCGAAAAATATGTCCCCTTCGAGAAGGCCCGGATGGGTATGGCCTATTCCGGAGAAGCCCAAAAAATCGGATTTAAAGATGGCGACATTCCCCTCTATGCCGACGGGGAAAAACTCGACAACCCAAACGAGGCCCGAATGAAGATGATCCAGGCCTCCTCCGTGACGGTCTTGCGCGATGGCAAAGACACTGTGGAAATCGCCATTCCGGAAAAATTTATATTCGCGCTCGATCAGGAGGCCAAGAGTGACACGGCTACCATTGCATTCCTCACTTATAGGTTCCCGGCTCGAATCACTCAAGTGATGCCCGGAGAGGGAGCTGCGAAAGCAGGAATACAAACAGGGGATGAAATTATTGCTGTAGACTCGGTGCTGACCCCTACCCTACTCGGGTTTATGAAGACTCTTCAAGGTCATGAAAATCAGGAAGTGAAACTTTCGGTTGCAAGAAAAAACGGTGAGGCATCCGACACTCTTTTAGTGCCTGTGAAACTCTCCGAGACCTCAAAAATGGGAGTGGCTCTTGAAATAGATCCCTCGGCCTTCTATGAGGCCAAGGAGATTAAATATGGTTTCCTGCAGTCTGTTCCCAAGGGAATTAACATGGGAACGGAACGGCTAACATCCTACGCTAAAAGCATGAAGCTTGTCTTCACAAAAGAGGGGGCTAAAAGCATGGGAGGCTTCGGGGCACTCGGTTCCATTTTCCCCGAACGCTGGGATTGGATTGCATTCTGGAATATCGTGGCTTTCATATCCATAGCCCTCGCCTTCATGAATATCATTCCAATCCCCGGTCTTGACGGGGGACATATCCTTTTCCTCCTCTTTGAATCAGTCACAGGTATTAAGGTGCCGGTGAAATTTATGGAAGTGGCAAACACCATCGGCCTCGGACTTCTAATTCTATTGATGATCTATGTCAATGGTATGGATATAGTCAGATTCTTTTTCAAATGAAAACAATAACACTGAAACCGGGCAAGGAGGAATCCCTTTTGCGACGCCATCCCTGGGTTTTTTCCGGAGCGATAGGCCGCTCTGATGAAGACATCGCTGAGGGTGAAATAGTGGCAGTGGTAGATGCTAAAGGGCGCAAGCTCGCCACGGGACATTTTCAAATCGGGAGCATTGCGGTCAGGATACTTGAATTTGGCGACAAGTCTCTTCCGGAAAATTTCTACCAGCAGCGTCTCGAGAATGCCTTCGTTCTGCGAAAGGCAATAAATCTTATCCGACCCGACAATAATTGCTACAGGCTCGCCCATGGCGAGGGGGATTTTCTTCCCGGATTAGTGGTGGATATCTATGGAGACACGGCAGTGGTGCAGGCCCATTCACCGGGAATGCACTATGACCGGCTTAAAATTGCAGATGCCCTTATCTCTCTTCCAGAGGCAGGAATCCGCAACGTCTACTACAAAAGCGACACCACACTTCCCTTCAAGGCAAACCTCGACCCGGTCAATGATTATATTATCGGTAAATACGACGGTTGCCTTGCTCTCGAAAATGGACTTCAATTCAATATCGACTGGCTGAAGGGTCAAAAAACAGGTTTCTTCATCGACCAGCGGGAAAACCGGCTCCTGCTTGAGAAATTCTCAAAGGGAAGAGATGTGTTGAATATGTTTTGTTACACCGGCGGTTTCTCTGTCTATGCTCTTCGGGGGGGAGCTAAAAGGGTGGTGTCGGTTGACTCTTCATCAAAGGCCATCGAACTCACTGAGGCCAATGTCAGCCTCAATTTCCCGGACGACAATAGGCATGCAGCCATAGCTGAAGATGCCTTCAAATACCTTGACAACATAAAGAAGGATGAATTCGACCTCATCATCCTTGATCCTCCGGCGTTTGCAAAACATCGAAGCGCCCTGAAAAACGGGCTTATCGGTTATCGACGCCTTAACCTAAAAGCTTTCGAAAAAATCAAAAAGGGAGGGGTTGTCTTCACATTCTCGTGCTCTCAAGTGGTGACTAAAGAAATGTTCCGTCTGGCAGTCTTCACGGCTGCGGCTCAATCAGGCCGAAAGGTCAGGATTCTTCATCAGCTGACCCAGCCGGCCGACCATCCAATAGACATCGCCCATCCCGAAGGCGAATATTTGAAAGGCCTCGTCCTCTATGTCGAATAAATTTGGTTTACTAAAAATATTTTTTTAATTTTGTGTAAATTAAGTAGAATTATGTCTCAAAAGCATAAAGCAAACAAAATCCAAGGCTTAATGCAATCAGGGAAAAAAATCTTCCCGATTGAAATTAAGCCCATAACGGAAGAAGAACGTGAGAGGCTGAGAATAACCTCTTACTCTTATCTTATTCCCTAATGGGATTGCCTGAATTTTATACCCCCAAATTTATTATGCGAAGTAGAACAAATGATTCACTTCGCATTAATGATATTTGGACTTTCAAATCAGTTAAAAGTAATAAACGATATATAGTTGAGGTAGAAGGTTTTGATAAAGAATTCTATGGTATAAAGTTTTATTGGAAAGGAGTTGAAAAGAGTATGAATCGATATTCTTTGCTTACCAATGACTTTGAACCCAGAAGAATCATTCGTTCATGCATTGAAATAATGTTAAATTATTATTCAAAGAATAATTTAGCCTCTTTCGGATTCATTGCGTCGGCTGACCTGGAAAAAGATATCATAGGCAAAATTATAAAGCCGGAAGAAGGAAGCCGAAGATTTCAATTTTACCAAAGAATTCTTATTTCTTGGTTTGGGCAAAAAACTTTTTATCATTATTCAGATAAAAATAAGTTCTTTTATCTTCTAATCAATAGATTTCAATTAGACAACCAAACCTTACAGATAGAAGAAATTATAGATAAAATCAATGATATTTATATAGGTGATTTTCTTTTCGAATAAAAGATTTTATTATGAAATATTTAGCGAGTTTTATGATAGCTTCCACATTAGCCCTTAGTGTAAATCCTAAGGAATGTCAGGCAACGGTTGACAAAAATTTCGATTATCATGTCGACAGGTT
This sequence comes from Muribaculaceae bacterium, assembly GCA_022509125.1. GTDB lineage: Bacteria > Bacteroidota > Bacteroidia > Bacteroidales > Muribaculaceae > Lepagella. The sequence continues at coordinate 7,338 of JAFLTU010000040.1, forward strand.
TGCCGATATCGAAGTGTTGCGATATGAAGTGCCTGAATTCGATAGACTCACTCCTCAACAACGAGTGATGCTTTATTATCTCTCACAAGCTGCTCAGACCGGCCGCGACATTATCTGGGATCAAAACGGGAAATACAATCTCCAGATACGTAAACTCCTGGAAAATATCTACACAAACTTCAGCGGTGACAAGGATTCCAAAGACTACAAGGCCTTTGAGAAATATTTGAAACAGGTGTGGTTTGGCAACGGCATTCACCACCATTACTCCACCGACAAATTCGTGCCTGAATTTTCTCAGGATTTTTTCATTAATGAAGTTTCTCTTCTCCCCGATTCCGTCCTCCCCTTAAATGAGGGACAAGGCCGCGAGGAGTTAATCGAGGTGATCACTCCGGTCATCTTCGATCCTACGGTGATGCCAAAACGGGTGTTTCAAGACGGATCGAAAGACGTTATTGTGAATTCTGCCTCCAATCTTTACGGCGAGGGTGTGACACAAGCAGAAGTGGAAGACTATTATAATTCGCTGAAAAATCCTAATGACTCAACCCCTGTCTCCTATGGCCTTAACTCCCGTGTTGTGAAGGAGAACGGGAAAATCAAGGAAGAGGTCTATAAAGCCGACGGACTTTACGGCCCGGCAATATCCCAAATCATATTTTGGCTTGGCAAAGCAGGAGACGTGGCAGAAAATGCAGCCCAGAAGGCCTACATAAACAAGCTTATTGACTTTTATAAAACGGGAGACCTCAAACTCTTTGACGAGTATTCCATTCTGTGGGTGGAAGACACCGACAGCGACGTCGATTTCGTCAACGGTTTTATAGAAAGCTATGGAGATCCTCTCGGAATGACCGGTTCTTGGGAATCTTATGTGAATTTCAAAAACCAGGCTTCCACCAAACGCACAGAAACAATTGCTTCAAATGCCCAATGGTTTGAAGACAATAGTCCCGTCGACTCTCGATTTAAGAAAGAGGAGGTGAAGGGAGTTTCCGCAAAGGTGATTAATGCTGTGATGCTCGCCGGAGATGCTTTCCCGGCCACTGCTATTGGCATCAATCTCCCTAACGCCAATTGGATAAGGGCTGCACATGGTTCCAAATCCGTGACCCTTGAAAATATCACCGAAGCTTATGATATGGCCTCTCATGGAAATGGTTTTAACGAAGAATTCGTGATCGATGAGCCCACAGCCAAGTTGATGGAAGACTACTTATATATCACCGACATGCTTCATACCGACCTTCACGAGTGTCTTGGTCATGCTTCGGGTCAGCTTCTTCCGGGGGTAGATCCGGATGCCCTCAAAGAGAATGGATCGGCTCTCGAAGAGGCCCGCGCCGACCTTTTCGCCCTTTATTATCTCCCTGACCAAAAGCTTATTGAACTTGGTATCCTCGACAATCCGGAGGCCTATAAAGCCGAATACTACAAATATATGCTTAATGGTCTTATGACCCAGCTCAACCGCATCGAACCCGGCAAAGACATTGAGGAAGCCCACATGCGCAATCGACAGCTGATTGCAGGTTGGGTGCTTGATCATGGCAAAAAAGACAATGTCGTGGAGCTAGTCAAAAAGAATGGTAAAACATTCGTAAAAATCAATGACTATCCCAAGATGAGAGAACTCTTGGGAGAATTGCTCGCTGAAATACAACGCATCAAGAGCGAGGGAGATTATCAGGCAGGAGCAGATTTGATCAACCAATATGCCGTTAAGGTAGACCCGCAGCTCCATCAGGAAGTTCTCTCCCGTTTCGCAACACTCGATATCCCTCCATATCGCGGGTTTATCAATCCGCAACTCGTCCCGGTGACCGATGATAATGGCGAAATAATCGACGTTACTCTTACCTACGGAGAAACCTATCCTCAACAGATGCTACGTCTCAGCAACGACTACAAAACCCTCGGCTTCTAATCTTAATATTATCTAATCCCCTTCGCCTCCCTGCAAGAGGGGGGAACCGTAGAGATGGTATCCAAGGGATTTAAACCTAAATGCAAGAAATCAAGATAGAGAGGCTTTTGCCTAATGTCTTCAAAGGAATGGAAGAGTCTTCCCGGATCCGCGAGTCGCAGATCTGGGAGGTAGACTCTTTTACATTTAAGCGCGGATGCAAACTCTGTCTCCAGGCCGAGTCGGGTGGCGGAAAATCATCGCTACTCAGTTTCATCTATGGAAACCGCAACGATTATTCCGGGAAAATCCTGTTTGACGGTCGCAATGTCCGGACCCTCTCTATTTCAGATTGGTGTGAGATAAGGCGTAGCCATATAGCACTTCTACCCCAAGAAATGCGCCTCTTCCCTGAACTCACTGTAAAAGAAAATATCAATCTCAAAAACCAACTTGACCTGAATAAGACTCCGGCTGAAATTGAGCAGATGCTCGAGCAGCTTGGAGTGGCCGATAAAATTGATAGCCCGGTTGTAAAATTAAGCATCGGGCAGCAGCAACGGGTGGCTATCGTCAGGACTCTGTGCCAACCCTTCGATTTCATTTTTCTTGACGAACCGGTCAGCCATCTCGACAAAGAAAACAATCGAATCGTGGCCTCTATCATCGAGAAGGAAGCCGGGAAATATGGAGCAGGAATCATCGCAACATCAGTTGGCAATCATCTTTTGCTTGACAAGCCTGAGTTTGTAGACCTATGAGACGTAATAAAACAATGATGAAAGGTCTTGGGCCCCTGCTCAGGAAAAACTTGTCGAAGGGACAGATTATCGGATATTCGGCAGCAAATCTAGTAGGGCTTACAATCATTCTTTGTGGGATCCTTTTCTATTGCGACAGCAGAAACCACCGCAAAACCGACGATCGCTTTTTCTCTGAAGATTATATCGTGGTTTCCAAGGAGGTGAAGGGGGTGAATCTCTCTCCGGTCGGTTTCTCCGAAGAAGAAATCCGGGATCTGGCAGCACAGCCATGGGTGAAGAAACTGGGACGCTTCACTTCAGCCGACTTTTCAGTGAGCGCATCAATCAATATGGGAACAAAAGGGATGTCTTCCTATCTCTTTCTCGAGTCAGTGCCCGAAGATTTCTTCGATAATCTCCCTGCAGGGTGGGATTTCTCACCGGATCGGAAGTTTGTGCCAATTGTTTTAAACAAGGATTATCTCGCCCTCTATAATTTTGGCTTCGCGCTTCCTCAGGGTTTGCCGCAACTCAGCGAAGAGATGATTGGGGCTGTGCCTTTACGTTTGTCCCTTTCCGGTAAAAATGGAGCCTTCGATGTTTTTGATGCAGCAGTTGTGGGTTTCTCTTCGCGTTTAAACACAATCGCTGTGCCGCAGGATTTCATGGAGTGGGCCAATAAGCGCTACGGTTCGGGTTATCAATCCGAAACATCACGTTTGATATTGAAAATCGACCTTTTAAATCCCGGAGACTCCGAAAAATATTTGGCCGACCACCAACTTGAAATAGCCGGGGACAAGGAAAGCGATTCAAAAGTGTCGAAATTCATGGGAGTTGTGTCGGGGGTCGTATCTGCGACAGGTTTTGTAATCTCTCTGCTCGCCCTCTTTATCATGCTCTTGAGCATCACCCTCCTCTTGCAGAAAAGCCGCTCAATGATTCGCAATCTCTTTTTGCTTGGCTATTCACCCTCTACTGTGGGTGCATATTTCCAAAAGAGAATTGTGGCTCTCAATTTCATTATCGCATGCATTTCGGTAGGCCTCGCTTTCGTGTGTCGTCTGATATGGCATAAGCCTCTTATAGCCTTAGGGTTGGGTGATGGGAATGTGCTCTTCACCATAGGGGCTGCAATCCTCTATCTGATTCTTATCTCCGGAATTAATGTCATGGTGGTGCGCCGCCTTATGCTTTCAATCTGGAAAAGCTGAAAGAAAAAACCGCCTCGTAAGACGGTTTTATTTCTTTTTTAACTTTTTTATTTTGATTTATTTGTTTCTGGCAGCGGCCTCACGGTAGGCATCCATGATTTTTGTGGGCATAAAGCTTTCGAATGCACCGAGGCCGTATCCCTGGATTTGAGGGCTGTGGGCTGTTGTGGGTTCCCAATAGAACACTCCCGGACAATTGCCATGGGTGTCGTCCATGGCCGCTGTGATTAATCTTGAAAGGAAGTCATAGCTTTCATCGGGAGTCCAGACAGCTGTGCCAGTTTCAACTATGTAGACCTTGCATTTGAATTCCTCCGCAAGGGCATTAATATTGTCGATGATATCGGTGACTGCCTCTTTCGTGGTTTGGTCGCGGTGGCTCCAATAGGGATAAACACTCATTCCTATTGCGTCAAACTTTCCTCCGAGCCTTTTCATGGCATTCAAAACGTAAGTATATAGAAAACGGTTGTAACCGTCGTCGAGATGTGTTATCACAATCGCTTCCGGATAGACCTCTTTAACTGCATCATAACCGGCATTTGAGAGTTCAACGTATGCCTCCATGTGGTCAGGTATTCGCGCGTAGGGCCAGACCATTCCGTTGGTTGTCTCGTTTCCAACTTGCACCCATTTCACGTTGATGCCATTGTCTTTGAGCAATTGGAGAGTGCTTCTAGTATGTTCTGCCAGTTTACCCTTCACGTCAATGAGCTCAAGACCTAACCATTCTTTGGGGCTATTGTTGTGGCCGGGGTCAGCCCATGTGTCGCTATAATGGAAATCTACCATCACCTCCATTCCCTGCATCTGTGCGCGTCGTGCCATTTCAAGAACATGGCGCGGTGTGTTGAAATCATTCTCGCTGTTGACCCAAACCTTCAGCCTTATGGCATTCAGTCCGTAGTATTTCATCAGCGAGGTGTTTTCCATGGGTTGTTTCAGATCGTTGTAGTTCACAATCCCCTGAGCCTCCTGTTCCGGAGTGCCGCTGATGTCTGCACCAAGCCAAAAGGGCTCCGTTTTATCCTGCGCCAGCAAATTCAACGCCAGCAGAGATCCTACGGCTAATGATATTATCCTGTTCATAAGTTTTTATTATTGGTTTTCTATTGCTTCAAAGGTAAGTAAATTAACTCTCCACCACAAATAATTCTTCAATCCCTCCCACATGCCCCCTCTAAATAGCCATCCAAATATTTCCAAAAACGCTCTGAAATCATTAAATTTGCATAACAACATATTAATCTGACACATGAAAAACATTTTCAAAGGCTTGGCCACTCTGTTGATTCTCGGATCCTTCACCGGAACCTATGCCCAGGGATGGCCTGAAAACTATGAAGGAGTCATGCTTCAAGGGTTTTATTGGGATTCTTACAACGACACCCATTGGACCAATCTCGAGGCTCAGGCCGACGAGCTCTCTAAATATTTCGACCTCATCTGGATCCCCAACAGCGCCAACAGCGATGGCGGTATGGGTTATATGCCCGTCTATTGGTTTTCTAACTATAATTCAGCATTCGGAACAGAGGCAGAACTGCGAAGCATGATCAAGACCTTCAAGGCAAAAGGCACCGGATTCATTGCCGACGTGGTGGTAAACCATCGTAATGGCAATAACAGCGCCTGGGATTTCCCCGCAGAAACCTACAACGGGAAGGTCTACGACATGGCCGACGGCTCGATAGTTTCAAACGATAATATCTGGAGCAATCTGAATGGTTGGGGCAAAGGGTGTCCTGAATCGTATAAAGGAGCTGCTGACACCGGTGACCTTTTTGACGGATGCCGCGACCTCGACCATACTAATACAACCGTGCAGGAACATATCAAAGCCTACACTGAGTTCTTGATCAAAGAACTCGATTACGTGGGATTCAGATATGACATGGTGAAGGGATACGATGGCAAATACACCAAAATCTACAACGAATATAGCAAACCATCCTTCAGTGTGGGCGAATTCTGGGATTCTTACGACCCCATCGCCGCCTGGATTGATAAAACAGGCAAAACTTCGGCAGCATTCGACTTTCCTTGCAAACAACAGCTTAATGACGCGTTCAATGGCGGATTGAAACTCGAAAAACTGACATGGACCAACCCATCAAATGAATATCAACCTGCTGGCCTTATTCATTACAACTATAGGCAATATGCCGTTACTTTCGTTGATAACCACGATACTTCTCGCGATGGCAACTGTTTTACCGACACCGAACATGTCTTGGCTGCCAATGCTTTCATTCTTAGCTCTCCGGGCACACCTTGCGTTTTCCTGCCACACTACCTTGAAAATAAAGTGGCTATAAAAGAGATGATTAATGCCCGCAAAATGGCAGGCATAACAAATACTTCCAACGTAAAAGTATTCAACCATTCCAACACCTGCTACTTGGCAGAAGTCACTGGCAAGCGTGGCACTCTGGCCGTCAAAATAGGTTCCGACTGGATTTCTCCCGAAGGATATACCGACGATGATATTGTGGCAGCCGGCAACGATTATTGCATCTGGGTGAAATCTGATGGTTCTTATATCGCACCCAATCCTGCTGATGATCCCGAGACTTACCCGCAGGATCAAGTGGAAAACGGAATCACTATTTATTATAATGACGAATATTCATCCTTCAAAACCGTCTACTGCTATAGCTACGCAAACAATGCCGACAATGGCAAGGCTTGGCCCGGCTATAAGATGACTCATGTGGGTGGCTATCTTTATTCAGTGGTCGTTCCTCAGGGAAGCAATGTAGTCTTCAATTCGGGCTACAACGGAGCCCAGACTGTGGATGTCTTAAATGTGAAGGATGGTTATGTCTACACCTCTGATTCTGCAAATTCAACTGGGAAATTTAAGGTTGACAATGGCAAACTATTCGATGGGTTACTACCTATCCCATCCAAAACTCTCTTCATTAACGGCACTTATAATGGATGGGATTCAAAATTGCCTAAGGAAATGGATCATGAGTTTGGCCACTATACCCTTAGAAACTTCACCATGACTGATAGTTCCGGTGATGTCTATTTCTCATTCGCAGCTGCTAAGGGAGATTGGGACACCGTTAACCAGTATCCTCGATATGGAGCCGAATCAAACAACCTTGAAGTCACTGCTATTTCCGACTCTGAAGCTTCCTCTCCAACATACAAAATGAAGGAGGGAGATACCTACTACAACAACGCCTGGAAAGCTAAGAGCGGCACTTACGATATAGTCGTAGAACCGGGCTCATGGACGCTTACTTTATATGAAGCCGGCAAGGCTCCTGATTATGAAGTAAACATCTTTGATAAAGATGATGAGGAAACTCAACCGGGCGACCAGAATCCCGGCGAAGGAGATTCCACAGTTACCCCCGGCGATGGTGATGAATCCAAACCAGGCGACCAGAACCCAGGAGGAGGTTCGACAACCGACCCCGGTCAAGGAGATGAAACCAAACCCGGAGATCAGAATCCCGGCGGAGGTTCGACAACTGACCCGGGCCAAGGAGATGAAACCAAACCAGGCGACCAGAATCCCGGCGGAAGCGATGATTCCAATCCCGGCGACCAAAACCCGGGAGGAGGTTCGACTACTGAACCAGGCCAAGGAGATGAAACCAATCCTGACGACCAGAACCCCGGTGGAGGGTCGACAACTGACCCCGGCCAAGGAGATGATTCCAAACCCGGCGACCAGAACCCCGGAGGAGATCCAACAACTCCACCGGCTGATGACGATGATCAAAATGAACCCGAACTACCAAGCCAGGATCCTGACGCTATAGAAGGTATCCAAGCGGATGAGGCCCAACCTGTCTTCTTCAATCTCAACGGCCTAAAGGTGGAGAATCCGAGCAACGGCATTTTCATCAAAGTGACTGGCAACAAACGTCAAAAAGTTGTGATCCGATGATCCTCTTTCAACTTTAACCCCCCATGTCTTTTACCCATCTTCACGTTCATTCACAATATAGCCTCCTCGACGGCAAAGCCTCTATTCCCGAACTCGTTGACAAAGCCATTGCCGACGGAATGAAAGGTCTCGCTCTGACCGACCATGGCAACATGTTCGGAATAAAGGAATTTTATAACTACATTAAGAAAAAGAATTCAAAATTGCCGGAAGGGGAAAAATTCAAACCCATTCTAGGGTGTGAAATGTATGTGGCAAAAGACCGGCTGACCGACCGTAAAGACAAAAAAGACAACGGATATCATCTCATAGTCTTGGCTAAAAACGAAAAGGGCTACCACAACCTCATCAAGCTTGTCAGCAAAGCCTGGACCGACGGAGTCTATTATCACCCTCGCACGGATCGTTATGAGCTTGAAAAACATCATGAGGGGCTTATCGTCTGTTCGGCTTGTCTTGGCGGCGAAGTGCCTCAATTAATAATGCAGGGCGACATAGAAGGGGCCGAAGAGCTCGTCTTGTGGTTTAAAAAAGTGTTTGGCGATGATTATTATCTCGAATTGCAGCGCCATGAAACTTATAAGGAGAATTCTAATCGAGACGTTTTCCCGGAGCAGCAAAAGGTTAATTCAGTTTTGCTTGATTTGGCGAAAAAACATGGAATAAAGGTCGTGGCCACCAACGACGTTCATTTCACTTTCGAGGATGACGCCGAAGCCCACGACAGGCTGATTTGTGTCTCAACCCAAAAGAAATTCACCGACCCGCGGATGCACTACACGAAGCAGGAATGGCTCAAATCTCCAAAAGAGATGGAGGCTATTTTTTCAGACATCCCGGAGGCAATTGCCAACACTCAGGAAATTCTCAACAAGGTGGAGTTTTACTCCATCGATCATGGCCCCATCATGCCGGAATTTGATATCCCCAAGGAGTTCGGCACCGAGGAAGAATATCGCCGGAAATTTTCTGAGGAAGACCTCTTTATTGAATTCACCCGCGACGAAAACGGCAATGTGACCCTCAGCCCGGAAGAGGCTGAAAAGAAAATAAAGACCCTGGGAGGATACGATCGCCTCTATCGTATCAAGCTTGAGGCAGACTATCTTGCAAAACTCACCTGGGAGGGAGCTAAAAGACTCTACGGGGATCCTTTGCCACAGGAGGTGGAGGAACGCATCCGTTTTGAGCTGCATATAATGAAGACAATGGGTTTTCCGGGCTACTTCCTTATAGTGCAGGATTTCATAAATGTGGCTCGAAAAGACTTGGGAGTCAGCGTGGGGCCCGGACGTGGGTCCGCTGCCGGCTCAGCTGCGGCATATTGCCTTGGAATCACTCAGATCGACCCAATTAAATATGACCTCCTCTTCGAGCGTTTCCTTAATCCCGATCGTATATCTCTACCGGATATCGATGTGGATTTCGATGATGACGGTCGTTATGCCGTGCTCGATTATGTCACAAAAAAATATGGGGAGGAAAAGGTGGCCCATATCATCACCTATCAAACAATGGCCACCAAGATGGCGATAAAGGACGTGGCAAAGGTGCTCGATCTTCCTCTCGATGAATCCAACCGGCTGTCGCGTCTTGTGCCCGACCGGCTTCCCGACGTCGACGGGAAAACTCCAAAAATCAATTTCAAAAATTGTCTGGCATATTGCAAGGAATTCGAAAAAGAGACTCGCAACGAAAATCCCGTTGTGAGGGAAGTGATGAAATATGCCGCACAGCTCGAAGGAAATGTGAGAGGCACCGGTATCCATGCCTGCGGAGTTATTATCGGGCGTGATGATATCACTGATTGGGTTCCCATCTCCATGGTGACCGATGCCGACGGCACAAAAGTGATCTCAACTCAATATGAGGGGAGCGTCATAGAAGAAACAGGGCTAATAAAGATGGACTTCCTGGGTCTCAAGACTCTCTCTATAATCAAGGAGGCGCTTGCAAATATTAAAAGAACCCGGGGGATCGACCTTGACATTGAGAAAATCCCTCTCGATGATCCGGAAACCTTCAAGCTCTATTGCGAGGGGCGCACCACATCTACTTTCCAGTTTGAATCTGTTGGAATGCAGAATTCTCTCCGAGATCTGAAGCCCTCGAAATTTGAAGATCTGATAGCCATGAATGCCCTCTATCGCCCGGGGCCTATGGATTATATCCCTTCGTTCGTGAGACGTAAGCATGGCGATGAACCCATCACCTACGACATCCCGATCATGGAGAAATATCTTCATGAAACCTATGGCATCACGGTTTATCAGGAGCAGGTGATGCTTCTTTCCAGATTGCTGGCTAATTTCACTCGCGGTGAAAGCGATATGCTCCGAAAGGCCATGGGTAAGAAGCAGATCGACAAGATGCAGATCCTTAAGGAGAAATTCATGAAGGAGGGGCAAAACAATGGTTACAAAGCCGATGTGCTCGAAAAAATATGGGCCGACTGGGAGAAATTCGCATCCTATGCATTCAACAAAAGCCACGCCACATGCTACACATGGGTGGCTTATCAGACGGCCTACCTAAAGGCCCATTATCCCGCAGAATATATGGCGGGAGTCTTGAGCCGCAACATGGGTTCGGCCGATAAACTCAAGAAAATCATGGACGAGTGTATCCGAATGGGCATCAACGTAAAAGGTCCGGATATTAACGAATCGGGAGAGAAATTCACCGTCAATAAAAACGGCGAGATCAGATTCGGATTAAGCGCCGTGAAAAGCGTGGGTGGAAACGCCGTCAACGCTATTATCAAGGAGCGGGAAAACGGGCCTTTCAAGGATATCTATGATTTTGTGGAACGTGTGAACCTCACCAGTTGTAACCGCGGGGCCATTGAAAACCTGGCCTTGGCCGGAGCATTCGACTCGATGGGCTATCCACGGGAAGCTTTCGTGGAACCCGTGTTTGATTCCTCTTTTACAGACATCCTGGTGAAATTCGGACAAACGATCCAGAATGATAAGAATTCGCTCAATGCGAGCCTCTTCGGGGATCTTGAACCGATAGACACTCCTAAACCTGAATTCCCCAAAGTGACACCCTGGAACCGTCTGAGACTTCTTGAAGAGGAAAAGAAACTTGTGACAGTCTATCTTTCTGCCCATCCTCTCGACCCGTATTATATGGAAATCACATACGGCTGCAGCTGCACATGCTCAGACTTCGATGAAAGAAAGGAAGCGGGAAATGTCTATCTTCTCGGAGGCGTGGTTACTGCGACAGACATGGGGGTAAGTCAGAAGGGGAATCCTTGGTTCGGTTTTAAAATAGAGGATTTCACTGGTAATCAGACTTTCCGGGTATTCGGACGGGATGTGGAGCGCTACAGGCTTAAGATTCAGCAAAACGACTTCGTTAGAATCCGTGTCAGGGTCAATGCGAGCACTTATAGACCCGGACAACTCGACGTCAGGGTTGAAGACGTGGAATATCTTCCCGACATAGCTCCCAAAACCGCAAACGCTGTCAGAATTTACTTAGACAGAACCTATCGGCAACCTGAATTCTTCAACGAGTTGATGAATTTCTCTGGCGACAACCGTCCGGGTGACTTATATATCCGCATATTCGACCGTGACAAAAATCGATTGATTAATGTCCATTCTCGAAAAAAATTCCCTATAACTAAGGAACTTATGGAATTTTTTGACAATTGGGGAATAAAATTCGAGGTCTTGAGCGTTTAATATATATAGGAATGTTTAATTAAGGAAAAAACCCTGACACTTCCATCTGACAACTCAAAATTATCAACTATAAACAGTAAAGAATCATGGCACAAGCATTTACAGATCAAACTGCCCGTGCTGCAATTGAGTCGGGCAAAATCACAGTGATCGACTTTTGGGCTACTTGGTGTGGTCCCTGCATCCAATTAGGACCCGTGGTGGAGGAACTCGCAGAAAAATATCCCGACGTAAATATCGGTAAGCTCAATATCGATGAAAACGACGAAGTGGCAAGCGAATTCCGTGTTAGAAACATTCCTACTGTCCTTTTCTTCAAGGATGGTGAACTCAAAGACCGTTCAGTGGGTCTAGTTTCCCTGAAAGTGCTCGAAGACAAACTCAATCAGGTCATCGCAAGCTGAGTAGTTTAAGAATTTGAAGGCCGGTGTTTATAGCCAAAATCCTGACTATAAACATCGGCCCTTTTTATAATCTCTCAACTCTAATCTCTAAACTCTAAACTCTCACAACCTTCCCGGAACTCTGCCATATTTTATGAAGGTGCGACGATAATAGGGTGTGGTCATTTCCGAAAGCATTACACCCTTGCTCCCCGAGGCATGCACAAATTTTTCCCTGTCGATCATTATCCCAACGTGCGACACTTTTTTCTTATCTTTTCCCGTGGCGAAGAAGACCAAATCTCCCGGTTCTATCTCCTTCTCTTCCAAATCCTCGCAGAAATCTGCCTGTTCTGCAGAATTACGTGGCAGTTTTATTTCAGCGAGCTGCTCATAGATCACTATAACCATCCCGGAGCAATCCGTGGCCACTCCCTTTTCCGATTTCCCGAAACCATAGGGAGTCCCTATCCAAGTCATTGACTCTTCTGCAATCCTGTCGCCTAAGGTCTGCCCCTTCTTATTGTGTTTGTTATGTTTGATCTCTACTGTTTCCTCTATAAAGATCTCATCTTTTTGAATTTTTTTGTGGCTTCTGCAAGAGGGGAAAAGGGCCCCCGACAATATAGCCACTAAAATCCATATAAGTCCAAAACCCCGGTTTCTCATCTTTAAAAACTCATTTTATTCCTACAAAATTAATCAAAAAGATTTAATTCCCTCGTAAAGTTAATTTAACTTAAAAAATCCCTCTCAATAAAATAACCTTTCAATTTTTGCATTGTCTATATAGAAAAACATTGTGCAAACGCACTAACCTAACAAAACGGTTATGATGAAAAAGAAATTAATGAGACATTCTGTAGCCCTCCTTGCGATGGCTTTTGCTCTCTCCTCATGCATGCAAACCAAAGGAAATGAGGCTAATCAAGCTTTGCCTTTGCAGTCGCAACACACCAACCAAAATCAAGATGACAACCAATTTATTCGCACCGCTGCCCACCCCGGCTCATTCGAAACTGATTTTACCGTAGCAGCCGAAAGCACTGTGAATGAAGTGGTCTGCATCAAGAGTTTCGCTATGCCTCGCCAAAATCCTTACGGGAATGGCGGAGGATATGATCCCTTCGGTCTATTCGATTTCTTCTTCGGACCCCAGGGAAACCAGCCTCCCCAGCGTCGCCAACAGCCTCAGCAACGAAACGGTGAACCCGTTCAGACAGGGCTTGGTTCGGGAGTAATACTTTCCGAAGATGGCTATATTGTGACTAACAACCACGTTATAGATGGAGCGGAGAAACTTGAGGTGCTCCTAAACGATAACTCAACCTATGAAGCTACCGTTGTAGGCACAGATGAGGCAACCGACCTTGCATTGATTAAAATAGATGCACAGGGCCTTTCCTCCATTACTTTTGGAGACAGTGAAGCCGTTAAAATCGGCGAGTGGGTTTTAGCCGTGGGCAATCCCTTCGGGTTCAACTCCACTGTGACAGCCGGCATTGTAAGTGCCAAGGCTCGTTCTCTCAGCCAAAACTCGCGTAACGGAAGAATGGGTATAGAGTCGTTTATTCAGACCGATGCAGCCCTCAATCCGGGAAATTCCGGTGGAGCCCTCGTAAACCTAAAGGGTGAACTGATCGGCATCAATTCAGCTATATATTCCAACACAGGCAGCTATTCCGGGTTCTCGTTTGCAATCCCTACCTCTATCGTGAAAAAGGTGATGGTAGACCTTATGCAGTATGGCACAGTGCAGAGAGCCGTTCTCGGTTGCGCCGTGACAGAACTTGATGCCAAGCTGGCCAAAGAAAAGGATATCACGGCCGTGAAAGCAGGTCTGCTTGTAAGAGAGGTCAACGACCGAAGCACCGCAATGGAACTCGGTCTGAAGGAAAACGATGTGATCACTGCAATTAATGGAGTAGATGTGCAGAATTTCCCGCAACTTGTTGAGCAGCTCAGCAAATACCGTCCGGGCGACCAGATCACTGTCACCTACTATCGCAACAACAAGAAAGAAACCAAGTCGGGCACCCTCCGCAACACTCAAGGAAGCACGCAAATTACGAAAAAAGGTGAATTCTCCGACATGGGTTGCGCCTTCATGAAGGTGAGCGATGAGACAAAGAAGAAACTTGGGATTTCGGCAGGTGTCAGCGTGGCCGGAATAAAGAATGGTCTCTTCAAAGATGCCGGTGTAAAGGATGGCTTCATTATCACAGAAATCAATGGTTATGCAGTCAATTCCGTAGACGACGTTGAGAAGATCTATAACCAGATCACCAAGAGCGACGATGAAGACAAGGTGATGTTCCTCACCGGCTTATATCCTTCGGGCCGTAAATATTATTACGCTGTAAACCTTCAGCCGGAATAAAAAAGGAGCATAAACCTTCGCAATTACGAAAAATCGCATAGGGGCGGAAACTTTCCGGTTTCCGCCCTCCCTTTTTGTCAGACACAATCTTTTTCCTTACCTTTGCATCGCAAAATCTGGAAAGATGCCGGAGTGGTCGAACGGGACGGTCTCGAAAACCGTTGTACCCTTT
>JAFLTU010000041.1 GCA_022509125.1 Muribaculaceae bacterium
TGGATAAGCAACAGTGCTCACGCCTTATGGATATATTTGTCTTTATAGACTTATATAGCCTGACGTGAGCGTTGTTGCTACCCTCCTTAATCCGTGAATCAGAATTTTGCGAGAATTTGATTGTAAGGAAGAGTTCAATAACGCTCTTGTATGTAATGACTTCCATTAGGAAATCTGTTGCAAAGATAATCAAAAGCGTTTAATTTATATCATTTCTATCAAACAATTACTTGGCGTACATTTTTTAATAGGTTATTTTTATTAATAGTATTATTTTAAAAATGTACGTCAAGTTTTTTTCATTACTTTCTAATTTCAGGAAATCCTTTTAGCAATCTGGGACATATTGGCCTTCATAAGATTTACAATCCTATCATGATAAGTCGAGAATAGTGAAGAGAGAATAGTGAATAGTGAAGAGTTAAAAGAGAAAAGAGAAGATAGAATAGAGAATAGAGAATAGAATAGAGGATAGAGGATAGAGGATAGAGAAAATTAAGAGAAAGTCTGCAATTTCTTGATTCTTTGCATCCAGGCTTGACTTCGGAGTCTCCCGAGGAAAACGATGCCACGGAAAGTGAGTTCTATAGCCATAGCGATCCAGACGCCGTGGAGACCTAACGAGGGAGCTAGGAGAGCCGCGAGCACAACACGCACTCCCCACATGCTGCCAAGATTCATGAAACTTGGAATAAGAGTGTCGCCGGCTCCGACAAAAGCGCCATAAGCCACAATCGAGGCGGCATACATTGGTTCGGCCCATGCCTCTGTGCGCAGGGCCACGACACCAAGATGGATAATTTCATGGTCGGAAGTCATTATCTCCATCATCCATGGGGCTATAGCATACATTACACCTCCCAAAAAAGTCATGACCCCAATGCCTAGCCATGTTGATGTCCAGGCAAACTGACGAGTTAGAGTTGTGCGTCCGGCTCCTATACTCTGACCTACAAGCGTGGTCGTGGCATCCCCTATGCCATATCCGGGCATATAGCAGATGCTCTCGGCGATTACAGCAAAGGCGTTTGCGGCAATGGATGCAGCCCCAAGCGGGGCCACGATAATAGTGATCATCACCTGAGCTCCGGATGTGAGAAACCTTTCGATGCCGAGCGGGAACCCGATATGGAATGCCTTTTTCATGCATCCTCGTTTTAGCTTGAAACTCCCTTTTTCACCGGTCAGCTTTAGTTCTTTGGAGAAGAATATGAGTTTCACGAGCATTATCAGAGCTCCGACCCCCTCTGCTATCGATGTGCCCAGGGCCGCTCCCCACACCCCGAATCCAAACCCCGGCATGGTGAATTCCACTCCAAACCAGTTGAGGCTACGCGTTGGGAAAATCAGGAAGAAATTGAAGATAACGTCGAGGCCACACATAATCGTTCCTATAATGCCCGGGAAGAGAAGGTTACCGCTGCTGCGCAACATACCTGCCGACAGATAACTAAATTGGAATAGCGGCATGGCTGCAACAGTGATCATAAAATAGAGAGTAGCATTATGGCGGATTGCCGGTTCGCCTCCCAGCCACCGGGGTAAATCCCAACTGATGGCCACCCCCACAGAGGCCATAATCAGGCTATAGAAAAGAGCAGCCACAAGAGCCTGTCGCAGCACTTCCCTTGCCCCTTTTTCATTTTTAGCCCCAAGCAGGTGGGCCACCTGGACAGAAAATCCCACGGAACAAGCCGAGCAAAGGCCGAAGAAAATCCAGGTGGAAGTAGTCACCAAGCCGATGGAGGCTGCAGGCAAAGCTCCGAGACTGCCCACCATGGAGGCATCGATATATTGCATGACAATAGCCGACACCTGAGCTACAATCGCCGGTATGCTCAGCGAAACGGCCAGGCGCAATTGTTCCCGGCGACTCACGGGTCCCCGGGAATGTATCACACTCGATAGATCCCTTTTTTCTTTAAAAAGGAAATTCATGAAATGTAGGGCAGGACTTTGGGGCTATTATAGCTTTTCAGGCCTAAATAGCTATTCTTTATAATTACAGCTATTTTATATAATTTATATTTTTAGCTATAAAGGCTTGAGATAATTATTTACAGAGGGATATCATTTTCTGACGATAATTTCGCAGTTGGCGGGTTGTTTTATGTTTTCATCCAGGATTATTTCTCCTACACTATCGCAAACGATTTTTCCGCTGCGCGGATTCTTTATGCTTGTGACGTTGCCCTTTATTTCAGCATGGACATCGGAATATTCGAAACAGAGATCGGCATCTTCATCCATGGTGCAGTTTTCCAAAATGAGACCTTCGGCGTAACATAGAGCTTGGGTTCCTCCGATGCGGCAATTGACCAGACGCAAGTTTTTGGAATACCAGGCAAGGTATTCGCCGGTGATGTAGGAATCGTAGATAGTGACGTTTTCAGTGTTCCAAAAAGCATCCTTACTATAGATCTCGGCATTTCTGATCACTACATTGCGGCAATATTGGAAAGAATAGTTGCCATTTTGGAGGTAACCATCGATATCGATATCGGAAGAATGCATAAAGAGATAGTCGGCCTTGTCGACTTCCACTTTTCTGAGGACTACGTCGTGACACATCCAAAGAGTTTCCAGAGCATTGGGAATCTTGACGTTGCGCACTTCCATATGGTGCATCTCGCGAAACATCTTGGGAGCCTCTACCAAAGTGTCTTCCATGACCATATTGCGTGAATACCAAATAGCGGCCCTTCCACCCTCTGTGAAGAGGCAGTCCTTTATTTTGAAATTATCGGTCTCCCAGAAGGGATATTTCCCCTCAAACCGGCATCTGAGAGCCTCAATATTCTTACATTCCTTGAGGGCGCTCTCCCCGGTATGGATCGTGACATCTTCCAAAATGAGGTCTTTCTCAGCATATAGAGGTCGCTCTCCACCAAATTCTTTGTTTCTGATGATTCTCATAATATGGTTTTTTGTTTGTTGATTCTATTATTTGGTTATTTAGTCTAATGAGGAAATGAAAGGACACGGATCAAAACTCTGAAGTGAATTTTTTTAGCTGCAGGCCTTCGGGCCCCATCACGGCATAACTGAAAGTCCGAATCCATTCACCTAAGACTATCATCTCGCATCCTTTGTCGATTTCCTCGCGGCTCAAGATATGGACATGGCCAAATATGAAATAATCCACTTCCGGATGGCTTTTATGGTATTTGACTACAAATTCCCGAAGATTATCAAGAAGCCGGGCATCCGGGATGCCTCTCATTTCGCCTCCCTTTCTGCTGCGGGCGCTCCAATTATAAGCAAAAGGGACGGTCCATCGGGGATGTATTCCCGAAAATAGCCATTGACATACAGGACTCCTGAAGAGGGCGCGGATGAAACGGAAACCGGGTTCCAACTTGCCGTCGCCGTCGCCATGACTAAGAAAGAAAGTCTTGCCGGCTATTTGCTCTATAATGTGGCCGTCTCTGACCTCAATTCCGAGCTCACGGGGGAGATAGTCGAAAATCCAGATGTCGTGATTGCCTTTCAGCCACACAATCTTTATTCCAGCATCTGCCAGCTCCGCAAGTTTTCCGAAAAATCTGACATATCCCCTGGGCACCACATACTTGTATTCATACCAATAGTCGAGAATGTCGCCAAGAAGATATATAGCCTCAGCTTCCCCTTTGATAGAATCGAGGAAAGCGGTTATTCTCTTTTCGCTTAGCCGGGAGTCGGCCATATACGGAGCCCCCAGATGGAGATCGCTCAGGAAAAAAGTCTTCACAGATATCCGAGTTCCAGTTTAGCCTCCTCGCTCATCATATCTTGATTCCACTCGGGTTCGAAGACCAGCCGGAGGTCAAGTTTTTCGGGGCCCTCTACGCTGAGGAGCTTTTGCCTGACATCCTCCATAATGAAATCGGCCATAGGGCAGTGAGGGGCCGTCAGCGTCATATCGACATGCAGACTTTTGTCAACAGGCTGATAGTCGATCTTGTAAATAAGCCCCAGGTCGTAGACATTGACAGGTATCTCCGGGTCGAACACAGTCTTAAGCATCTCGATTGCTTTTTGAGTGATTTCTAAAGTCTCCTCATTGGGGTCTTTATCTTTCTTCTCTTCCATTTAATGAAAAATATATCTTTATGGGAGTCTGATAAAAGGATGATTTAGGGGCTCCCAATACAAATTAAGTTAACTTTCGCAAATTGCTTTCCTTCTATCAATTATTTGAAAATCAACCCCTCTAGGGTTGAGGATGGAGGGAAGTGCTGACTTTTTCCGCCAGCTGTCGCAGGCGGTTAACATAGTCACGGTTCCACCGTGACGACCCCCTCCGGGGCTAAGTTTTGCCTATCAATCAATTAAATTAGCCAATCAATCAATTAAACAAGCCAAACTTAAATCAAATTTAGTGCAAATTTACTATTTTTCATCACATTTCAAAGTTTTTATTAACTTTGCAAAAGAGAAAATAAAGTGGAATATAAATTCCCTTGAAATTAAGCGATTAATAAACATATCAACTTATGAAGAAAATTCTTGTAGCCCTCCTGATTGCTGTTATGAGCTTTGGGACAGCCAGCGCCGGATTAAAATTTGGAATCAAGGCCGGAGTAAATGTTAATCATTTGTCGACCAATCTTGGAAAAATTGATGACGGCAACAACCGTGCCGGCTGGACAGCCGGTGTGATGACCGAGTATCAAGTGCCCATCATAGGCTTATGTGTAGATCTCTCTTTGATGTATGCAAGATTATATTCCACTGCAGATAAGAATTTCCTCCAGGTGCCCTTGAATCTTAAATATAAGTTTTCGCTCCCGGTGGTCGGTAAATTCCTTGCTCCCTATATATTTACAGGTCCTTCGTTTGACTTCAAACTTGGCAAAAAGACCGATCTTAAGACATTCCAGCCGGTTTGGAATTTAGGTTTAGGATTGCAGTTGGTCAACCATCTTCAGATTGGTGCCTCCTACGGTTTCGGAATGACCAATATTATGAAGAATATAAATTTGCCTGCGGGTTATGACACCGGCAAATGGCATAACAACTACTGGACGATTACGGCAGCCTATCTGTTCTAAGAGAACATGAGGAAAATAATAGCCATAGCCTTATTGACACTGACCTCGCTTGGAGCCTTTGCGGAATTCCGCTGGGGCCCCACAGCGGGAGTCAACTTTTCTACACTCCATTGGAAACAGGAGATAGCCAAGACCAGCATGCTCACCGGGTTTGATGCGGGCCTTGCCGGAGAGTTAATGATACCGGGCATCGGTTTCGGTATAGACATGGCACTGCGCTACAATCTGCATGGGGCTCATGTGGATTTCGGAGAACACAAGATCTGGAGCATCGACGGAATCGAGAACCAGAATGTGTGGTTTCATACTCTTGAAATTCCATTGAATCTGAAGTTTAAATGGACACGTCTCAATGGAGTGGAACGAATAGTGGCTCCTTTGGTCTTTGCCGGACCTGTCTTTAATTTCACGCTAGGCACCAATCATGCCCCGGCAATCGAACATCCGGCAGGATATGTGGCCATCCAAGTGGGTGGGGGTGTGGAGCTCTTTGAACATTACCAGATTTCGGGGGGTTATTCCTGGGGCGTGAGCTATCAGGTGCGCACTGTTAAACTCGACAATTATTCCGCCCAGCCCCGTGGCGGATTCATCCAGTTAGCTTATTTCTTTTGAGCCTCAGCCACTTCGTTGACGTAATCCTTCCTTTGCCGCTCTATTCCTCCTATACCTATTCAGTTCCGGCTGAAATGGAAGAGAGTGTGCAGGTGGGATCGCGTGTCTTAGTGCAATTCGGGAAAAAGAAATACTACACGGGCATAGTTGAGGCTCTCCACACCTCCCAACCAACCGGATATGAGACCAAACCATTGACGGCTTTGCTGGATGCAGAGCCGATCTTGCGTTATCCTCAGCTCAATTTCTGGAAATGGATTTCCGACTATTATCTATGTAGCCCGGGAGAGGTTTATAAAGCGGCAGTGCCTACGGGGCTCAAACCGGAGAGTGAGACTCGAGTGTCGTTAAATCCCGACTACGAGGCCGATGAGACGTCGCCCTTTCGTATGACTGAGACCCAGGCTCTCGTTTTGATGACCCTTCAAGAGCACAAACGGCTCACCCTGGAGGAACTGGAGGGACATACTTCAATAAGAAATATAGCAAAGGTTATAATGCCAATGCTAGAAGCCGGAATCCTGGAAATCGATGAACGAATAGCGGAACGCTATAAACCCAAAAGGGTCAGTTCAATCAGCCTTTCATGTGAGAGAGGAGACGAAGGGAGGCTCCATGAATGTTTCGAGACCGTTAAGAAGAGCCGCCAGCAAGAAAAGGCATTATTGACGTTTCTTGACCTTTCAGGGTGGCTACAGCCGGGGCAGAAACCAAGGCTTGTGACCAAACAGCAATTGCAATCGGCTGCAGGAGTGTCGCCTGGCGTTGTGAAGGCTCTTGTGGATAAAGGGGTGTTCATTATTGAAAAGAAGACAGTCAATCGGTTTGCACCGGAAGGTGACAAGGAAGATGAGGTCAGACTGCCTCAACTTTCAGAAGCTCAGCAAAAGGCATTAAAGAGTCTTGACGAGGGTTTCAAGAACAACACTATCCAGCTTCTCCACGGAGTCACCGGCAGTGGCAAGACAGAAATCTATACGCATCTAATGGCACGAGCAATGGCAGCAGGCAACCAGGTGCTCTTTCTTGTGCCGGAAATATCTTTGACAACCCAGCTATCCGACCGTCTGCGTAAAATTTTCGGAAGTCGATTACTTGTATATCATTCCAAGTTTTCAGATTCTGAGAGGGTTGACATCTGGAGACGCCTTTTGACCACCAATGAGCCTCTGATCGTCTTAGGGGCAAGATCATCCGTATTCCTTCCCTTCTCCCATTTGGGTCTGGTGGTGGTGGATGAGGAACATGAGTCGTCGTTCAAACAGTATGACCCGGCCCCTCGTTATAATGCTCGCGATGCGGCGCTAATGCTTGCCAGAATGCATGGTGCCAAATCCCTTTTAGGGTCGGCCACCCCAGCGGTTGAGACCTATTTCAAGGCGAAGGAGGGTCGTTACGGTCTTGTCACTTTGAAGGAAAGATATGAGGGATCGCAACTGCCTGAAGTCGAAATTATCGACATGAAGGAGATGAGGAAAAAGAAGGAGGTGGAGGGTATTCTGTCGTCACCCTTGCGCCAGCGTCTTGTAGCGACTATGAAAGATAAACGCCAGGCCATTCTTTTCCAGAATCGAAGGGGATTTGCCCCGGTTGTGGTGTGTGAGCAATGTGGTTGGACACCCAAGTGTGCACATTGCGATGTTTCAATGATCTATCATAAAAATCTGGGGATGTTGCGCTGCCATTATTGCGGCTATTCCACCCTTCTTCCGCAACTCTGCCCGGCCTGCGGACTCAACGGGCTCAAGATTTTCGGCTATGGCACAGAAAGAATAACGGAGGAAATACGCGAGGCATTCCCGGACAATGAAGTGGCAAGGATGGACCTGGACACCACCCGCAATAAAGATGCCTATCAGACCATCATAGAGGATTTTGCCAAACACACCACCGACATACTTGTAGGGACACAGATGGTCTCTAAGGGACTTGATTTTGGCGATGTAGCCACAGTGGGAGTGCTGAATGCCGACACACTCCTAAATTTTCCGGATTTCCGCAGCAATGAACGCGCCTTCAATATGTTGGAGCAAGTGGCCGGTAGGGCCGGAAGAAGAAAGGAGAAGGGAGTGGTCATGATTCAGACAGTCAATCCCAAGCATGAAGTGTTGACTCACGTGAAAAACCACGACTTCGACTCTTATTATCGTAATGAAATAGAGGAGCGGCGGAAATATGCCTATCCTCCCTTCACAAAGATTATCAATATCTACATTCGGAATAAGAACCCTATGATGGCCGACAAGGCGGCAGTGGATTTGGCCCTTGCTCTGCGTAAAGTGTTCGGCGAAAGAGTCTTGGGGCCTGAGAAACCCTATGTCTCTCGAGTGGCCTCCTATTATATCCAAAGCATCATGCTCAAAATGGAGGTGGGAGTCAACATGAAAAAGGTGAAAGAGATATTGCGGCAGATCTACGCATCATTGGCTAACACCGTTGAGATGAAATCTTCGATGGTGCACTATGATGTGGATCCTTCATAATTTATGTCCTCTTTAAAGAAAGAACCTATGAAGAGGTTTTTACCACTTATAATAGCGATAGTATTCTTTTTTCCCAGAATTCAAGGGGCAGAGCCTCCGGGGGAAGTCTACCATCAGAGCGGAAGCAGGAAGGGGGTTGCGATTTCCACGGATGTGCTTGCTATTGGCCTTCCCGCTACAGCCTTGACCCTGACCCTCTGCAATCGAGACTGGAAGGGGCTCCTTCAGGGGGTCGAGACCGCTGCTGCGACTGCAGGGGTAACTCTGATTTTGAAATACAGTGTGAAGGAATGGCGTCCCGATTATTCCAACCGCCATTCTTTCCCGTCGGGTCATACTGCCGTGGGTTTTGCCACGGCTGGTTATCTACAAAGGCGCTACGGATGGGCATGGGGAGGGCCTGCTTACGCATTGGCATCTTATGTGGGATGGGGAAGGGTCTATTCGAGGAAGCATCATTGGTGGGACGTCGTAGCCGGGGCCGCAATCGGAGCCGGAAGTGCTTATATATTCACTCGCCCATTTTCTTCGAAACATGAATTGCAGATAATCCCTGTGGCCGATGAGGAGACAATGGGCATCTACGCTTCATTCACATTCTGATTATCCCTCAGAGAAAAACCTCTTTTGAAAAAAAATAAAACCGGAATTTCCAATAAGCGATGAAAAGGGATTACCTTAGGAAACGGAGGGCAGCCTTTGGTTACGCCTTCAAGGGGACAGGGCGCCTTTTTAGGGGAGAGGCCCATGCACAGATACATTTATGCGTGGCCCTGTGTGTAATCATTGCCGGGTTTGGGTTTGGAATCAATGCTATGGAATGGTGTCTGGTTGTCTTGTGTATCGGGGCGGTATTTGCGGCTGAAGCCTTTAATACAGCCCTCGAGAAACTAGCCGATAAGGTGAGCAGAGAGACAGATCCCTTGATTGGAGCTGCGAAAGATGTAGCTGCCGGTGCAGTCTTGATTTTATCTATTGCCTCTGTAGTGGTTGGACTGATAATTTTCCTGCCAAAAATATTTGCGGGCTAAAAAGCGATATCACAAAAATACGTGATAATTGAAGTCTATATCGATGGTAGGTCGATTATTGGGACTCCCGGCCAGTTTTTATTGACATATCTCCGGATAAAACCACGAGTGTCTTCAGCAATGACGGGATCGGAGTCGAAATGATGGTTATAAACCACTGAATGGAGCTTTATTCCTCTTGAC
This sequence comes from Muribaculaceae bacterium, assembly GCA_022509125.1. Lineage (GTDB taxonomy): Bacteria > Bacteroidota > Bacteroidia > Bacteroidales > Muribaculaceae > Lepagella. Next base: position 9,349 of record JAFLTU010000041.1, read on the forward strand.
TTGAGTGCCTCCAGAGAAAGTATAGTATGGTTGATTGACCCGAGCACTCCATTAGTCACCAAAATTACGGGTAATCCTCGTGACTTCGGAAAGTCTATTGAGAAGAAATCGTCGGATAATGGCACCATCAGCCCTCCGGCACCCTCCACGAGGACCACATCATAATTACGGCCCAATTTTCCGATTGCCCTGTCGATAGACTCGAGGTCGATTTCCCTTCCCTCGAGTCGTGCAGCGAGCTGAGCCGAGGCAGGATACTTAAACATAACTGGGAAGGTGGTGGCATCTTCATCCTCTGGGAGGCGAATACCCATGATCTTTCTATGCATCTCAATGTCTTCCGAAGAGCCTTCACAACCTGTCTGAATAAATTTCAGAGTGGCCACTTTTTTACCCTCCTCCATTAGGTTTCGAGCCAAAAGGCCGGTTGCGTAGGTTTTCCCTGCATCCGTGTCTATACCGCTAACAAAAATCACTTCACTCATTTCTGATGAATCTTTAAGTCGTCTTTAAGAATAGCGATCATCTCGCGACAGAGTTTGGAGAGTTGCTCCTCGGAGATGATATATGGGGGCATTATATAGACATTTCTTCCGAAAGGCCGGATCCAGACTCCCCTTTTGACGCAATGTTTCTGAAACAGTCCGACATCTACAGGCTTTTCAGTCTCAATCACGCCTATGGCCCCCAAGACCCTGACATCGGTCACTCCCTGAAGATCTCTGACCGGCTCCAATTCCTTTTTCATTATCCCTTCGAGGCAAGCAATTCTGGAGGCCATATCCTGCTCTTTCAATAGTTTTATAGAACCCAGGGCTATGGAACATGCAAGAGGATTAGCCATAAAGGTGGGTCCATGCATCAAGACTCCGGCTTCACCTCGAGAAATAGTGTCGGCCACATTCTTTGAGGTCATGACTGCGCTCATTGTGAGATATCCCGCTGTTAACCCTTTCCCTATACACATAATGTCGGGTTCGACTCCAGCATGTTGCCAGGCGAAGGATTTCCCGGTCCGCCAGAATCCGGTTGCAATTTCATCGAATATCAAATAGAGTCCGAAACGGTCGCATAGACGTCGGGCCTCTTTTAGAAATTGAGGATGATAAAACCACATTCCACCGGCTCCCTGCACGATTGGCTCAAGAATGATGGCGGCAATATCCTCATGTTTATCTTCCAGGAGATGCTCCAAGGGTTCTATGTCGCTTGGATTCCAATTGCCGTCGAAACGAGAACGTGGTTGAGGCACAAAATATCTAACCGGCAGAGCGCTACCGAAGGCACCGTGCATACCCGTGACGGGGTCGCAAACGCTCATGGCGTTCCAGGTGTCGCCATGATATCCGCTTCGGATGGTTGCAAAATTGGTCTTCCGATGGTCGCCTGTTTTAGAAATCATGGCTTGAACAGCCATTTTCATAGCAACTTCGACGGCCACAGACCCTGAGTCGGCATAGAAGATATTATGCATTGAAGAGGGCGCTAGGGCGAGAAGCTCCTTGCCCAGGTCGATAGCGGGTTGATGGGTGAATCCGCCAAACATAACATGGCTCATTTTGGCGAGTTGACTTGAGGCGGCTTTGTTTAATTCCGGATGATTGTATCCATGGATAGCACACCACCAGGAGGACATTCCATCGATTAGAGGAGTGCCGTCGCTGAGCGTTATTATGGCTCCGTGTGCTTCAGCCACTTTGTAGGTGGGCAATGGGTCAATGGTGGAAGTATAGGGATGCCAAAGATGCCTGCGGTCCCATTCATCGCAAAGAGAGTCGAGAATCGGGGAGAGATCTGCTGGCTCGTTGAGACTCATTTTATAAGGATTTCGATTTCTTTAATTGTAACTGACTTAATGCGAAATTAGTAAAAATAAGCCAAGGGAAATGAAAAAAGGGTCAATCAATTAAAGATAAGGCCATAAAATATTTTTTGAATAGCTTTGATTTGGATTTATAAAAGTTTTGACTAATTTTGTGGAATATTAGAACCTGCAAAACACAAAACCCCATGGCAGACAATATTAATCAGGATCCGAATCAAGATCCGTTTGCTCATCCCATCAAGCGCAACAACTGGTGGCTTTACATATTCGGCGGCATGGTGCTTGCCGGAATTATCATTTGGTTTTTCATAGACTGGAGCTATAAAGACCGTAAAAGAGAGCCGGAACCTGTAGAGGTGATTAAGGAGGTGCCAGTGCAGGATCAAGTGCATGAAGAGACTCTTCCTACAGTCACAGTAGAGGGCGAGGATGAAGCCAAATAAGAGATAATAGGATTTAATATATCCAAAGTCTCAAACGATAAGCCGACAGAATCAATCTGCCGGCTTATCGTTTATAGATTCTTGATTTAAAAGTGGTCTTAAAGACAAAAGGCTTAGAAATCTAGGAAGAAAGTCTCCACCCAGATGAATGCCATTCCGGCCAGATAGCCTGAGAGGGCCATCAGGCTAATTTTTTTAAGATACCATCCAAAGGGGATTTTTTCGATACCCATTGCGACAACTCCGGCAGCGCTACCGATGATTAGCAGCGAACCTCCGACTCCGGCGCAGAAAGTGAGGAGATGCCAGAAAAGGCCATCCTGGAGGAAATAGGAGGTATAGACAGGGTCTAAAGATGCTTCTACCACAGTTTGGTCTACTACCGGATACATATCCATACAAGCGGCCACGAGGGGGACATTGTCGACAATCGAAGAGAGGATGCCGATGATGCCGTTGATGATATAGGGGTTATGGAATGTGATGTTTAGCCAAGAGGCAAGGCTCGATAGAATTCCGGCCTGTCCTAAGGCAGCCACCGACATTAGGATACCCAGGAAAAAGATAATCGTGTCGAGGTCTATGTGGTGGATAATTCCGGAGATCCTGCCATCCATTTTTCCGTCGAGACGATATTTCTTGACTACGATTTCTGTGAGAACCCATAAGACACCGAGAGAGAAAAGGATACCTATATAGGGAGCAAGATGGGTCAAAGCCTTAAAGACCGGGACAAAAAGCAAACCGGCCACCCCACACACCAGGATAAGAAGGGAGACGTTGCGATTATTGACATACATATCGTAGCCGGTGCGATATCCTGGGTCGACCACAGCTACCACCGGTTCCGGCTTGATCATAGTCGAAGCGAAAATCACCGGCACAATCACGGAGACGATGGATGGCAGCAGGAGATTGATAATCAAATCGACAGATGTCACGCAGTTTTTCATCCATAGCATGATCGTGGTGATATCGCCGATTGGAGACCAGGCGCCTCCCGCATTAGCCGACAATACAATCACGCAAGCAAAAAGCCATCGTTCCTTTTGGTCGGAAAGGAGCTTTCGCAGCATCATGACCATGATGATGGTTGTGGTCATATTGTCGAGGATTGCCGAGAGAAAAAAGGCAATAAATGAGAGCATCCACATAAGGCCCCGCTTGTTGGATGCCTTGATATTGTCGACGATAAAACGGAAACCCCCGTAACGGTCGATGAGCTCCACAATAGTCATTGCTCCGATTAGAAACACCACAATTTCGCATGTGTCACCTAATGCTTCCACCATCTCTTCGGAAATCAACATGTCGTGGGTACACAAAGAATAAATTGCCCACAGAAGCCCGCACATAATAATAGAAATGCTGGCTTTATTGACAGAGAGTAGATGCTCTCCGGCTATAAAGATATATCCGACTACGAAGATGGCGATCAGAGCGGCTATCATGAATTAAGGCTAGTTAAAGTTTTGCTATGGCAAAATTAAAAAATCAAATATTATTGAGTGAAAAAACTGGCTTGGTTTTTAATCCCCCCAATGGCGACGTTCGGGATATTTTTTTGGCCGGAGAAGAAGCCGGAGGGAAGTGCTGTAGGTGATATAATTCCATGTCCAGTTGAGGAGCACATTGACTTTGTTGCGCATCCCAAGGATAGAAATGAGGTGAATAAACATCCATCCAAGCCAAGCAACATAGCCTCCCATGACAAATTTGTTTACCTGGAGCACGGCCCGATGTTTTCCAACAGTGGCCATCGAGCCTTTGTCGCGGTAGACAAATTTTTTCCGGAATTCCCCTTTGTTTAGGTTTTTGGCAAGGCACCTCGCACCCTGGATGGCGGGTTGCGCGAGTTGAGGGAGACCGTTGGGATTATCAGGTGTGGGACAACATGCTATGTCGCCAAGGGCGAAGACGTCAGGAAGACCTTTCACACGGTTATACTCATCTACGATAATACGTCCGTTTTTCATCATGAATTCCTCGGGGAACCCGGGCATAGGTTCACCTTTCACCCCGGCGGTCCAAATCATGGTCTCCCAATATTCCTTATGACCATCGGAAAATTCCACCATTTTTTCATCATAGCCCTTCATAATCTCTCCGAGTCTGACATCTACCATCAGAGACTTGAGATATTCCAGAGCCTTTTGGCTGCATTTCTTGTCCATGGCTCCTAATAAGCGGTCACTTCCCTCGACGAGAGTTATATTGACATCATCGGGGCTCAATTCAGGGTATTCGCGGGGAATGATATATTTCTTCATTTCACCAAGAGCGCCGGCAATCTCCACTCCGGAGGGTCCTCCTCCCACCACGAGGAAACTTAACAATTCTCTACGTCGTTTATGGTCTTTACAGATGGCTCCTCGTTCGAGGCGGTCTAAGATTTCGTCGCGAGTATAGGAGGCTTCGGCCACAGTCTTTATGCCAAACACCTTCTTATCGAGATTTGGGATGCCGAAAAAATTGCTTGTAGTGCCGGCCGCCACCACGAGTTTATCGTAGCTGAGGGTTTCATAGCTCGTGGTAACGGTTTTGGCCTTTGTGTCTATCTCTTTTACGTGGCCCATGTGGTAGGTGACGTTTTTACGCTTATGGATCTCGCGCCTCAGAGGAAAACAAATATTCGAGGAGTCGAGACCTGAAGATGCGATCTGATAGAATAGGGGTGGGAAACAATGGAAGTTGTTGCGGTCTATGAGTTTAACCTCGAATTTTGAGGTGTCGATTTTAGAAATAAAATTAATCCCGGCAAAACCGCCGCCAATCACTACAATCTTTTCCATAAACAAGATTCAAACTTTACAATGCAAAGTTATAGACTTAATTTTGATTCATGAAGGATTGAGGGATTAAAGTTGAGGAATAGAGTGGAAATTTTAAGTTTGCATAAATGATTTGAAAAAGCTAAATTTGCAATTAGCGGGTTGTTATTCCGGCAGACTTGTGTCAACATGTGTAGGCCGGGGCATTTAGAAGAAATTCGCACTCAAATAAAGCTTCCTTCAACGAGAAGAAATGAAAGGAATAGTGCTCGCCGGAGGATCCGGCACAAGATTATATCCGGTCACCAAGGCTGTCAGCAAACAGCTTCTCCCGATTTACGACAAGCCTATGGTGTATTATCCGGTTTCCACACTGATGCTCGCGGGCATTAGAGACATACTTATAATCTCCACTCCCCAAGATCTTCCGGCATTTAAGCGTCTCCTGGGGGATGGCAGCGATTTCGGGCTTAATCTTTCTTATGCCGAGCAGCCATCGCCCGACGGGCTGGCCCAGGCATTTGTGATTGGACGTGAATTTATCGGCAAAGATTCAGTATGCCTGGTGTTAGGCGACAATATTTTCCATGGACCCTCTTTCGCCACTGTGCTTAAGGAGGCAGTCAGAAATGTGGATGAAAAGGGAAAGGCCACAGTGTTCGGTTATTGGGTAGACGATCCGGAGCGTTACGGAGTGGCCGAATTCGACAGAGAGGGACATTGCATCTCAATAGAAGAGAAGCCTGAGAAACCCAAAAGCAATTACGCCGTTGTGGGCCTTTATTTCTATCCTAATAGCGTGGTTGAGATAGCCGGAAAAATCCAGCCTTCGGCTAGAGGTGAGTATGAAATTACGACCGTTAACCAGGAATATCTTAAAAGAGGCGACCTTATGGTGAAAACTTTGCCTCGAGGTTTTGCATGGCTCGACACCGGGACTCACGATTCATTGGCGGAGGCCTCCATATATGTGGAGGTGCTTGAAAAGCGTCAGGGGCTAAAGATAGCCTGCCTCGAAGGGATTGCCTATCGTCAGGGATGGATCTCTAAAGAAAAAATCCTGGAAATCGCGCAGCCGATGCTGAAAAATCAATATGGGAGATATTTGCTAAAGGTGGTGGACGAAATGGATCGGACCTCCTCTCCAAATTTGGATTAAGACAAACTTGGATGTAAAGGAATAGCAAAACGAAAGGGAAAATGAATGTAGAGACAACGGAAATAGAGGGGCTATACATTATAAAACCTCGAGTGTTTGAAGATGCCAGGGGTTACTTTTTTGAGTCGTTTTCCCAAAGGGAATTTGAGGAAAAGATAGGAAAAGTCAACTTTGTTCAAGATAATGAATCCTGCAGCAGTCGTGGAGTTTTGAGAGGCCTTCATTTCCAGAAGCCCCCCTATAGCCAGGCTAAGTTGGTCAGATGTGTGGTGGGGAAGGTTAGAGATGTGGCAGTCGACCTCCGCGATGGTTCTCCAACCTACGGTAAGTATGTTGCAGTGGAGCTTTCAGGCGACAACCATCAACAATTCTTTATTCCAAAAGGCTTTGCACATGGTTTTGAGGTTTTGAGCGATGTAGCTATATTTCAATATAAATGTGATGAATATTACCATCCGGAGTCAGAGGGAGGATTAGACCCTTTTGATTCAACTCTGGGAATTCACTGGGCCACCCCTCGGGAAGAAATGGTGATTTCGGAAAAGGACACCCGACACCCCGTATTGTCGGATTTCAAGACTCCGTTTAAATGATGAACGTATTAGTGACTGGAGCCAATGGCCAATTGGGGCGTAGCATCCGTAAGGCTTCGCAGGCCTCACCCGACAATTATATCTTTACCGACATTGAGGAATTGGATATCACGAATCCGGAGGCCATAAGGAAGTTTGTGAGAGATAAAGACATTGATATTGTCGTTAACTGCGCCGCATATACAAATGTTGATGCTGCTGAAGACCATGAAGAGCTGGCGATGAAAATCAATGGAGACGCTCCGGGACTTCTGGCTCATGCAATGAAGGAAAAAGGAGGAAGCCTTATACATATCTCAACAGACTATGTTTTCGGTGGCAGTGGTAAAAACGAGCCTCTCGATGAGTCTCAGGCGCCTTCACCCACGGGAGCTTATGGGCGCACAAAATTAAGGGGAGAGGAATTGATAAGACGTTCACATGCCTCCGCTATAATCTTGCGAACTGCTTGGCTTTATTCCGATTATGGCAACAACTTTGTGGAGAAGATTTTGAACCTGTTGGCATCCAGAGAAAGTATAAAAGTGGTGTTTGACCAATGCGGCACTCCCACTTATGCTGCGGATCTGGCACAAGCCATCGTTGATATCATTACCGAGCGTAAGATTCAAGGCAACGAAGGCATCTATCATTTTTCAAATGAAGGAGTATGTTCCTGGTATGATTTCGCTCATGCTGCAGTTAAGCTTTCGGGTCTTGATAACAAAGAGGTTTTGCCCTGTCATTCTTCGGAATTCCCTTCAAAGGTAGTTAGACCCCCTTATTCAGTGCTCGACAAGGCAAAATATAAGAAAACCTTTGACAAAAACATTCCTCATTGGTATGACTCCTTAAAGAAATGTCTCTCCAATTCAAAAAGGCCTTGATGTTTTGCTGTTATAAATTAATATGTGAGAACTCCGAGTTAAGCAACTACATAGAAACTCAACTTTTAACTTTCAACTCTCCAATTCCATAGCATGTCACAATCGCCTAAAAATATAATGATCACCGGAGGCGCCGGTTTTATAGGGTCACACGTTGTTAGACTCTTTGTCAATAAATATCCCGAAAGCCGTATTGTTAATGTAGACAAGCTGACTTATGCGGGAAATCTCAATAATCTTAAAGATATAGAGAAAAGTCCGAATTACAAGTTTATCAGGGCTGACATTGCCGACCTCGACAAAATGAGGGAAATAATCCGCGAAAACCACATCACGGGAATAATCCATCTTGCAGCTGAAAGCCACGTAGACCGAAGCATCAAAGACCCCTTCGTCTTTGCACGTACCAATGTGATGGGAACTCTTTCCCTTCTGCAGGCTGCAAAAGAATATTGGGACACACTGCCTGAAAAATATGAAGGAAAGCTCTTCTATCATATCTCAACCGACGAAGTTTACGGTGCCCTGGAGATTACGGAACCGGAGGGAGTAGAGCCTCCCTTCTCCACGAAGGCTTCTGCTGATACCCATTTAGCATTCGGCAAGGAATTTTTCCTTGAAACCACAAAATACGATCCCCATTCTCCCTATTCGGCCTCTAAGGCCTCTAGCGACCATTTCGTTAGAGCCTATCATGACACTTATGGCCTTCCCACTATTGTCACTAATTGCTCCAATAACTATGGACCTTACCAGTTCCCGGAGAAACTAATCCCACTCTTCATCAACAATATCCTTCAAGGAAGAGCTCTTCCTGTTTATGGAAAGGGAGAGAATGTCAGAGATTGGCTTTTTGTAGAAGACCATGCGAGAGCTATCGATCTTATCTTCCATAAAGGGAGACCGGGCGATACCTATAATATCGGGGGCTTCAACGAATGGAAAAATATTGAGCTTATTAAAGTTTTGATAAAGACTGTAGACCGCCTCACAGGGAAACCGGAAGGGAGTTCGGATCACCTCATCACTTACGTCACTGACCGACTGGGTCACGACATGCGTTATGCCATCGATAGCCGAAAGCTACAAAAAGAGCTCGGCTGGGAGCCGAGCCTGCAATTTGAAGAGGGAATTGAGAAAACCGTTAAATGGTATCTCGAAAATAAAGACTGGGTGGAAAATGTCACAAGCGGTGACTATGAAAAATACTACGAGCGGATGTATGCCGGAAGATGAGTCGCCTTATTTTTCCCCGTTACTAAAACATTTGGAGATGGCTTCGGCTGTCTCCTTCATTTTTTCCGGCGAGGGATTTTCCACTTTGTGCTTGAAATCCATATCCCCCTCGTTTTTAAGAGGTACGAGATGAATATGTGCATGGGGAACCTCCAGACCTAATACCGCCATGCCGACTTTACGGCAGGGTATGGCCTTTTTAATGGCATTGGCCACTTTCTTAGAAAATATCATCATCTCGCCCAAAGTCTCGTCGTCAAGGTCGAAGATATAGTCCACCTCCTTCTTGGGCACAACCAAAGTGTGGCCCCAAGAGATTGGGTTTATATCCAGGAAGGCATAAAACTTGGAGTCTTCAGCCACCTTATATGATGGGATCTCCCCGGCTATTATTTTACTGAAAATAGTCATCAGATCTCTATTTTTATTATTTCAAACTCGAGTTCGCCGGCAGGAGCCTTCACCTTAACCTTTTCTCCCACTTTATGGCCCATCAAACCTTGAGCGATCGGAGTGGTGGAGGCTATTTTCCCTTCCCGGAAGTTAGCCTCATTTTCCGTCACGATTGTATAGGCCACTTGCATCCCGTTTTTTGTGTTTTTAATTGTCACTTTGTTGAGCAATTGCACTATTTCGGTGTTCAATTTGCTGTCGTCAATAATGCGTGCGCTGGCGATGAGCTCTTTGATCTTTGCTATTTTCATTTCCAACATGCCTTGAGCCTCTTTGGCTGCGTCATATTCGGCATTTTCCGAAAGGTCTCCCTTGTCGCGGGCCTCGGCGATTGCTTGTTTGATCATAGGACGCTGAGCTTCAAGCTCGCTCAGTTCCTTCATCTTTTTGTCATATCCTTCTTGTGTGAGATAAGTTGCCATGTTGTTGGTTTTCAGTTTTGCTTTAAAAAAAAGATAATAATAACGCTCCGGAGTTGGCCCCGGAGCATTACGTATCCGTAAAATTTGTTTGCAAAGTTAATGTTTTTTTATGGTTATCTCAACCTAATAAAAGTTAAAAAATTAAATCAGTTGCCAAAGTCTACCTCTCTTTCATTACAAATCAGTCTTTTATCTTTATTATTCAGAGTAGGTAAGGATGGTCTTATAGATATTGTGAGAAAATAGTTTTAATAGTAACTTTGCGAGCTATGGAGCAAGAAAATCTAAAGATTGAGGGGGGAGGAGGAGCCCCGGTTGATGTCAAAAGGCGCCACGTCATACTTGATGCTTTAAGAGGTTTCGCCCTTCTCGGAATTTGCCTGGCGAATTATCCGGAATTCTCCCTCTATAGTTTCCTTGAAGAATTTCCCCGCCAAACATTTTCTACGGCTGCTATCGATACAATAACCCAATGGTGGCTCTTTATTTTCGTGGATGGAAAATTCTATACCATCTTTTCTCTTTTATTCGGTATCGGATTTTCTATCATTCTTGAGAATAATGCCCGAAGGGGTGTTAACGGACTGACAATTTTCTATCGGCGGATGTTTTTCCTTCTCTTAATCGGTTTTGCCCATCTTATATTAATATGGAGTGGCGACATTTTGATGCTATATGCTATTGTGGGAATGATTTTGCCCCTCTTTTTGAGATGTAAAGACACCACCTTGCTTATTTGGGCCTTCATATTTTTGGCCATTCCGGTGATCATCGATTATATCTGTCAGTTCTGTGGAGTGAAACTTTCAGCTCCTCTCCATGAATGGCAATGGCTCCTTTGCGACCGTTTCGGGATTACAGAAGAAAATTTTGCATATTGGCTCCGCGATGCTCGGGATTATGGAAATATGCACAAATTCTTGATGATGGGGGCCGTGGAAAGAATGCAGGAATTTGTCGACGGTCAACGCTATTTTAAAGTTTTAGGACTTTTTCTTATAGGCTTTTGGCTTGGAAGAAATAAAATATTTGCTCACCTTGAGGAATTTAAAACAGTGATAAAGAAAATATCCTTGTGGGGATTAGTGTTGGGATTGCCCCTTTCGGCCCTTTATGCATGGAGCTCAATGAATGCCAAACCATTCGGTTGGGGGACTCACTCTCTTTTCTATTTCATTAGTGTTTATCTCACATCCTTCGGCTATATCGGGGTTTTCTGTCTTCTTTATTTAAAGAGAAATGATTGGAATCTCTGGAGGGTTCTAGCCTTTCCGGGGCGTATGGCTTTGACCAATTATATTCTCCAGTCGGCCATTGGGGTCTTTATTTTCTATGGAGTAGGCTTAGGAATGGGAGCCAGTGTTGGCTTGATCTATGGAGAAATAATAGCTTTGACAGCCTTTTGCTTTGAGATTGCCTTCAGTATAATATGGTTAAGAGGGTTCAGATTTGGTCCTCTTGAATGGATTTGGAGATGTCTCACCTATTTACGTCTTTTCCCGATTATTAGTAGAGAATAACTGAAAAAATTTCAATTTTACATTTCTAAATATATTTTAACATATTTTTATTTACCTAAAACCCAATAGATTAACACTTCAAAAATCCTTAAATACTGATCCATAATACGCCTACACTTGCAACGGGGGGT
>JAFLTU010000042.1 GCA_022509125.1 Muribaculaceae bacterium
AAAATCTTCGGTGGGTCAAACTGCCGTGCAGGCAACATCATCAAACGTCAGAGAGGCACTGTTCACCATCCCGGACAGAATGTCGGAATGGGCAAAGACCATACTCTTTTCGCACTTATCGACGGTGTGGTGGTTTTCTCCACAGGCAAAGAGGGTCGCAAATATGTTAACGTAAAACCACATAACGCTTAATCATATATCCCTCTCAAAATAGTGCTTTAAAGGCGCTCTAAAAGCTAAGAAGAAGCGAAGGTGTAATAACCCTTCGCTTTTTTCGTTTCCTATATGATGAATTATTTTTTTCAAAATAATTTTAAGGATTTCAGGGCTACAGTTGTTGTCTGCAGTTTACTTCTGGCCCTGTTGTTACCTTCGCTGATGAATGCGGAGAATGTGAAGATTTCAGGCCGTGTGAGAGATAACGAGGACAAACCCCTTGAATTCGCCACAGTAAGAATAGGAGGAACTGCCATCGGCACCAATACCGACCTGAAGGGAGAGTATTCACTGACTGTTGCTAAAAAAGACACCCTGGAAGTGATCTTCACTTGTGTGGGATTCAAGACGGTCAACCGAAAACTAATAGACCCGCAGGAGGAGGTGACCCTTAACGTCAAGATGATGCCCGATGATGTGCAGCTTGAAGAAGTTGAGGTGACGGGATTCCGCAATAATATCAACGGAATGCAAACCCTCGATGTCGATTCCTACAAGGGATCTCCCGACGTAAGCGGCGGCAGCATAGAATCAATGCTCACAACAATGCCGGGCGTTAACTCCTCCAATGAATTGAGTTCGCAATACTCTGTGAGAGGAGGCTCATTTGATGAAAACTCAGTTTACATAAATGGAGTGGAGATTTATAGGCCTCAATTGGTCAGGAGCGGCCAGCAGGAGGGTCTAAGTATAATAAACCCTGACCTTGTGGGCAACGTGAAATTTTCAAGCGGAGGTTTCCCGGCCAGATATTCCGACAAAATGTCTTCTGCCCTCGACATAACATATCGTGAAACCCAAGCTTTTGAAGCCGCTCTGTCGCTCAGCCTTATGGGAGGTAGCCTCTCGATCGGCTCCAACACAGGTAAATTCTCTCAGCTCCATGGAGTCAGGTTTCGTAAAAACAACTCACTGCTCTCCACTCAGGAGACCCGAGGAGAATACGATCCGACTTATTTTGATTATCAAACTCATATGATTCTTAAGGCTTCCGATAAATTCAAAGTGAATTTCCTCGGAAACATTGCCTTAAACCATTTTGGATTCAAACCCACCGACAGGGAGACGACTTTTGGCACCCTTGAAGACGCCAAGCAATTCAAAGTGTATTTCGACGGGGAGGAGAGAGACAAATTCGAGACGTTCCTGGGTTCTCTATCCTTTGAATATAAGCGTAGCCGGTCTACTATCTTTACGTTGGCCCTATCCGGATTTCTCACAAATGAATTTGTGAGCTATGATATTTCGGGGGAATATTGGCTCGACGAGGCAGGAGCCGGAGGAGCTGAGGGAGTGGGCGGTGAACTCGGAGTAGGTAAATACATGGAACATTCCCGCAACCGCCTAAGGGCATCAGTGCTGACAGCTGCCCTTTATGGACAGACCGTAGTCGGGAAAAACCATCTGACCTATGGATTCAATTATTCCCACGAAAACTTCCGCGACCGCACTAAAGAATGGGAATGGCGCGACTCTGCAGGCTATTCTCTCCCTACAGGTCCGGAGGGAGTCCATCTAATTTATAACCTGACTTCAAAGCAGGATATAAGCGGAAACAGGATTTCTGCCTTCGCTGAAGATGCCATTTATATTGAAAACGATAAGCTTTTCCTTACTATCAATGGCGGAATAAGATTCTCATATTGGGATTTCAACAAGGAATTTCTCGTTTCACCTCGTGTAAATTTCAGTCTGACGCCGGCAAACCATATAGGCTGGACATTCCGTTTGGCCGGGGGAGTCTACTATCAGTCGCCGTTCTATAAGGAATATCGACAAACCGTCATCGACGATCTTGGCAATGGCTATGTCTTGCTCAACGACAATATTAAATCGCCCAGAAGCATCCAAGTGGTGCTTGGTACAGATTATACCTTTAGGGCCTACAACCGTCCCTTCAAAATCACAACTGAGGCTTATTATAAAAACCTTCACAATTTCATTTCCTATGAATACGACAATCTGAAGGTGGAATACTCAGGAGTCAACGATTCGAAGGGTTATGTAATGGGTCTTGATTTTAAACTTTTCGGACAATTCGTTCCCGGTTCGGATTCATGGATTTCAGTTGCCCTGATGAAAACCCAACAAGACCTCAACGGTAAAAAGGTGCCGCTCCCAAGCGACCAGAGATATGCTTTCGGACTTTATTTCACTGACTATTTCCCGAAATTTCCTCGGTTGCGTTTCAGCCTGCGCGGTATATTCTCCGACGGCTTGACCCTCACTCCTCCCCGAGTCACTCGAGATCAGGCCTATTTCCGAGCCCCCTCTTATAAAAGAGTGGATATCGGGCTTTCATATCTTATTATTGGAGAACCCAAGGATGGAGTTGTGAAACGTAATTTCTGGCGTCACTTTAAACGGCTAAGCGTGGGAGTAGATCTTTTCAATATGTTTGATATCTCCAACGTCAGCAGCTATTATTGGGTCACAGACGTCAACAATCTTCAATATGCGGTGCCGAATTATCTGACTCGTCGGCAAATCAATTTCCACCTTTCTGCCGAATTCTGATTCGAAGTGCCGAGTGCCAAGTTTTTCGGTCTTTGTATTCAGAAACATGTCCTTAGCGAGCTCTCATTTGAGGATTAGGGGGATTTTTTGTAAATTTGCTGAAAATATATCGTTACAAATGGCAAAGCAGGAAGACCTCTTCAAGACTATAGTGGCCCATGCAAAGGAATATGGGTTCGTTTTTCAGAGCAGCGAAATCTATGACGGCCTCTCGGCAGTCTACGACTACGGGCAGAATGGCGTAGAACTTAAAAATAACATCAAACGCTATTGGTGGGAAGCTATGACAATGCTCCATGACAATATTGTGGGCATTGATTCAGCAATTTTCATGCATCCCACGATTTGGAAAGCATCCGGCCATGTCGATGCCTTCAACGATCCTCTGATCGACAATAAAGATTCCAAAAAAAGATATAGGGCCGACGTTTTGATTGAAGAAGAACTTGCAAAGTTCGACGATAAAGCCGACAAAGAGGTAGCAAAAGCTCGCAAACGTTTTGGCGAAAGTTTCGATGAGAAGCTTTTCCGCGAAACCAATCCGAAGGTGGCAGAACTGAGTAAGAAAAAGGAAGAGCTTCATAAGCGGTTTTCCGATGCCATGAATGCCAATGATCTTAATGAGTTGCGTCAAATAATCCTTGATTACGAGATTGTCGACCCGATTTCCGGTACTAGGAACTGGACTGATGTGCGCCAGTTTAATTTGATGTTTAAAACCGAGATGGGTTCTACGGCGGATGGAGCCATGGATGTCTATCTCCGTCCCGAGACTGCCCAAGGAATTTTTGTCAACTACCTCAACGTTCAGAAAACAGGCCGAATGCGCATACCCTTCGGGATCGCTCAAATCGGAAAGGCATTCCGCAATGAGATTGTGGCTCGTCAATTCATTTTCCGTATGCGCGAGTTTGAGCAAATGGAAATGCAATTTTTTGTGAGGCCCGGAGAGGAACTAAAATGGTTCCAAAAATGGAAAGAGACCCGAATGAAATGGCATAAAACCCTCGGGCTCGGGGATGAGAAATATCGTTTCCACGACCACGACAAGCTCGCCCACTATGCAAACGCAGCAACAGATATCGAATTCCAGATGCCATTTGGTTTCAAGGAAGTTGAGGGTATTCATTCCCGCACTAATTTCGACTTGGGACAACATGAGAAGTTCTCCGGTAAGAAAATTCAATATTTCGACCCGGAGCTCAACGAAAGCTATGTGCCCTACGTGATCGAAACCTCCATTGGCGTCGACCGGATGTTCCTCTCTGTTTTCTGTAGTTGCTATGAAGAACAAATGCTTGAAGGTGGAGAAAAAAGAGTTGTGCTTCATTTCCCGGCTCCTTTGGCCCCTGTGAAATGTGCTGTTTTGCCGTTGGTTAAGAAAGATGGCCTTCCCGAAAAAGCAAAGGAAATCCAACAGAAACTCCGTTTTGATTTCACTTGCCAGATCGACGAGAAGGATTCAATCGGGAAACGCTATCGTCGTCAGGATGCCATAGGCACACCCTATTGCATCACAGTTGACCACCAGAGCCTGGAAGACAACACAGTCACTTTGCGTCATCGCGACTCAATGGAACAACAACGCGTTAATATCGACGACCTCGAGTCGATTCTCGCAGAAAAAGTAAGTATCAATTCCTTGCTTCGCAAACTCGTGGAATAAAAAAATTGACAGACAAGATGAAAAAATTTATCAAATATCTGTTGGTGGTTATAGCTATCTTGCCATTGACATCTTGCAACTATAACTCCCTCGTAGACAAGCAGCAGGGAGTGGAACAGACATGGGCGGAGGTAGAGAACCAGTATCAACGCCGGGCCGATCTTATCCCGAATTTAGTTAACACAGTGAAGGGTTATTCCACCCATGAAAGCGAGACTTTTGAAAAAGTGACGCTTGCCCGGGCGAAAGCCACTTCCATCACGATCAATGCTGACGATCTAACTGAGGAAAATCTTGAAAGATTTCAGGCCGCTCAAAATGAGCTTTCACAAGCCCTCAAATCATTGTTGGCCGTGACAGAAGCTTATCCTGACCTCAAAGCAAATGAAAATTTCATGAACCTTCAAACTCAACTCGAAGGAACGGAAAACCGAATCACCACAGCAAGAATGCGCTACACGGAATCGGTGAAGGATTATAATACTGCGATAAAGAAATTCCCGACCGTCATCTATGCCGGTTGGTTTGGGTTCAGCCCCAAACCTCAGTTTAAGGCTGAAGAAGGTGCCCAAAGAGCGCCTGAAGTGAAGTTCTAATCCTTTTTAAGAACTAGCTATCGGTCGAAATAAAATAAATTTAAAGGAAGATAAAATAAGAAGGTCTAATGGTTTTCAAACGTTTATTCCCCATATTGACCATTCTGGCTCTATTGTCACTCCCCTCTTGTTTCAAGGATAATGACAATAGCAGCGACTACAGTGCTTGGCGTCAACTCAATCAAAATTATATAGATTCTATTGATGTGGCTATGGAGAATGGGGAATATGCCTTCACTCGGTTCACTCCCCTTTGGGATAATTCTTTCTCTATTTGGTTGAGATGGCATAATGAAGAGGAAAACCCCAGTTTTGTCACTCCTCTTTCCACTTCCACCTGCCATGTAAAATATACCTTGACTTCCGTGGCCGGAGACACATTAGACTCCTCCGCGGCCTTCACTTGCGTGCCCAATCAGCTTGTCACAGGGTTTATGGCCGCTCTCCAGAATATGAGAGTAAACGATACAGTGACTGCGGTCATCCCCTACACTGCAGGCTATGGCACATATGGCTACGGAAATATTTTGCCTTACACAACCCTTATCTTCGGCATCCGTCTCGATTCTATCAGTAATCTTTTTTAGAGGTTCCTTACTCTAATAATTGATTCAAAATGAATATCCTCTTTTTTCCCCGCTCTCTCTCTTGCGGCCTATTATTTTCGAGCATCTTATTAGGTTGCTCATTATTTGGGAGTGGGTGTGTCCAAACTGAGAAGACTGAGGCAATCACAGCCGAGATTACTGCAGCTCAGATGGAGGGACGGCGGGCAGCCGGTCTTATTTTAGGTCCGGAATGGAAAGATACCGCTCAGTTGCAAAAAGCTCTCCTGGATGCAAAGGTGAGACAAAGTAAATATCTCATTGAAGGCAAACCGGAATGTGCACAGGCTTTCGATTCTACATTTATCTCAACTATTCGCGCTATCAATCCCTCTTTGGCCTCCAAAATAAAAAACTGATAGCTTTTGCTTTCACTATCCCCTTAATCTATAAAAACATTGGAGAAGGCTTCAAAGGAAACCTTCTCCAATATTTTTTATCTACCAATGTTTTTCTAACGTTTGCGACGGCGCACTGATTTCTCGGCTGAGGCGTTGGCTGCATTAGAGCTCGAAGATGATGAATTAACTTTGGGCTGCTTCTTTGCAGACTTCTTGGCGGTTGATTTCTTCTTAGATCTTGCTGAGGTGGCAGAGGGGGTTTCTTCCGCCTCTTCAACTACAACAGTGGTGACAACTGTTGCTGTAGAGTCGCCAATGGTAACGGTTCTCACCGGCAATTCATCAGCAGCCTTCGACTGCTTATCCTTTCCCTGTTTATCCTTTGAGTCCTTCATAGCCAAATATTCCTCTCGTGAAGGCACCCATAGATTTTTCCCGTAGTTGCGGAGATGATTATCGATGCTGTCTTGCGCACGCTTCATATCATCTTCATCCGGAAACTGCTGGGCCAGAGATTGGTTGCGTAGATTGCGGGTTTTATAAATTTCACCCTCATAGAGTCCTAGATTGAAATAATCATCGAGTGAGAACTGAGGAATATTGTTGTCGTCGCTCACAAAGACATATTGTTGGGCAAGATAGGGGCGCAGAGCATCGAATTTCACCCAAAACATTGGATACCGGGCATCTCCACCGAAATCGCCATACCTATTAAGCACAGGACATATCGCCTCCACTGTCGTTTTCATTGCATTGGTGCGACGATCAAATTCCCACTTTTCAAGGATATAATAGTTCATTACCTGGCCAGTGGGAACATCTGCCTCCTCAATGACATAGCGTGGATTTTTCTCCGTGGAACCTTTAGCAGGCTGAGCGTAAATGTCAAATCGATTCAACATGTCGCCAACATTCACTTTATATTGGTCGGTGAAAATCTCCCTTCCGTCGAGATATTCGTAAGCAGGAATTTTTCCATCCACCACGAGACGCATGATGATACGGAAAAGATTTTCCTGACCGTCGATGACATCTTCGGGATAATAAAGCGCTGCATTAGCCCCCTTCTCAAGGTCGAGACGACGATACACTTGTTTCATATAAGAAAGATCGGCATCGTGGGTATTCTTCGTCTCATAAAAGCCTTGCATGCGGTCGGTCACCCCCGGAGTGGCTGTTTCCTTGGTCTCTTTCTCTGAACGCTTTCTGACACCTCCGGCATTTTCTACCTGAGCAAAACCAGTCATTCCTACCGACCAGAGCATTATCGACAAAATTATCTTTGCGTATCTCATGATATCTTTTATCTAAATTATATCTTGGATCTTCTATTTTCTATTGAGTTATCTATCGATTATTCCTTTTTTGGGATGCTTAATTTAGCTGTACTTCCAAAGGAGGAATGTTTCTTGTGATACCATCCGGGCCCTTTGCCTTTACGTTTGAGATAAAGAACCGGCTTCCCGGCTTCAATCTCTTGAACTGCTCTTTCTGACGTCCTGAGAATCTATTACCTTCTGATACTTCAGGAATTGCATTTCCCATGGAGTCAAAGAAAGTTGTGGCAAATGATTCAACGGTATATGTCACATTGAGAAGGTTGTCGTCGATAGCAGCCCCGATGGTCTCGGCAGCCATCAGCTGAGCCTTCGACATCCTCTGTGGAACTCCTTTATATTCCACGGTGTTTCCCTGCACATCCTTATAAGGAATATAAGGGAGAGGATCAGGCAACTTTCTAACCCTGAAATTCATTGAGCCAACCTGCTGCTTTCGGCCATCGATAGAGGCGAAAACTGAAATGACAGCTTCTGTGCCTACCTGTCCCGGACGAGCCACCCAAGCATTGCCGTTTCTTGAAAGAGATCCGTTGGTCATTGTGGCCTCCACACTGTTCATGGCCACCCCGGGCACGGAAATACTGATCGGGTTTTCTATTCCGGCATAAAGCACATTCATTAGCGTTGGGGATATAGTGGCCATTGGTTCCATCACAGTATAAGAGGAACTGAAGGGACGCCGGTCAATGGTGCCATCACCTCTTGCCACTTCAATATAACCCGAATAATCGTGGACTCCCACGGAATTAGCAGCCAGTTGAAGCAATCCGTTTTCTATTTTCGAACCATTGACAAAAACGTTAGGTCGCTGGGTTGTGTCGATAGCGGCAAGCACTACCTGTGCAACGTATTGTCCGCCTCTCATCACCATATTGGAATTCGGGATTACATAAGGATTCAATTCGTTTACCCTTACGTCGCCGATATCCACATTTGTAATAAGATTTGAGAGGGCTTCGCTTTCTGCCTCCCTGATGTCGCTCTGGAGTTTCGACAGCATAGTGATAGCTGCAACGGCCGGCATATTGTCAAACATTTGCTCCTCCCATGTGAGTTGGGCTCCCACTTCCTTTCGATCGTTGATTGAGGTGGAGAGCATAGATATAACGGCAGCTCTTTTCACAGAGTCTGTCACCATAGCAGCCACATTCTCCCGGTAGGAATCAATCATCCCTTTAAGATGGCGGCCGGCATTGGTGGAGGGATTAAGCATAGTCACAGAGGCTGCCTCCAGGTCATCAAGATTTATAAGGTTTTCAGGATCACCCTTTTTGCCGTCGGCCTGTCGGGCTATCGCAAGTTTCAGTGAATCTATCTCATTCAAAAGATTTACGGAATAACCTTTCAACAGGTTCCCTTTTTCCATCCATGGCCCAACCTTTGTAGGATTTTTGGCATAAAGCTCCACGAGATATTGATATTGGATCTCGTTTTTTGTGGCCATATTTTCATTTGTGCGTACAAGGCCGTCATGCACTTGATTAAAACCGTTGAGGACGTCGCTTGAGACGTTGAGTGCCAACATGGCTGTAAGGACGATATACATAAGGTTAATCATCCTTTGCCGCGGCGACATTCTTGCAACGTTATTACCTCCTGCCACTTTTTAGTCTTTTTTATTTATCTTCTTTTGGGTTTTATTTTTAATCGCTCCTTGCTAAGCTTCCTCGGCCGGGTTTTGAGGAGCAGATGCCTGAGGTTCCGGGTTAAATGGTTGGGGAGTCGGAGCAAGTGGATTTATTGTCAGGGCCGCTATCATTCTAGCATAGACTGAGTTGATTTGCTGCATATATTGAGTCATCTTTTCCGATTCTTCGCAATATTTTGCTGAATCAGCTGCAGATTTCTCATACATATCGCGAATATCTTTGAGACCGCGGTTCACTCTGTCGATTGCGTCGAGCTGCCCCGACATACTACGCAATTGTATCTCATAGATAGTATTGAGGCCCATAAGATTCCGGTTGAGGTCTTCCATATGACGCGCATATCCGTCTGATTGGGTTGAGAGGGAATCATGGAGTTCACTCATTTGTCTTGAAATTCCCTCTATAGCCTCTGCGAAGCGATTTGTGGCCTCCGCTAATTCGTTAGCTTTAGTCAGTTCTTCTGTGGCTGCATTCATCTCGGCAGCCATCCCGGCCATGTTTCCGTCAGAGGGTGAACCACCGCTTACACCACCAGCCAATCCACCACCTCCGATGACAATCGTGCCACCGCCTAGACTACCTGCTCCTCCTTCCACAGGATTGCCACTATCATCTACAATTGTTAGATTTTCAACTTCCTCGGGCGACTTTCCACCGCCATTAAGAGCCGGCACAATTTCCTCCCAGTTGGGTTCCTTCGGCGGTCGGTCGAAGGCTGTCAGGATAAACATGGCGATTTCTGTGCCCATACCTATACAGAGGAGGGTGTTACCTCCAGGGAGGTGAAGAATTTTGAAAAGAGCACCCCAAATCACAATTGCGGCTCCCACGGAATAGGCGATATTGAAAAACCTCTGGCCGTTGTCGCTATGGAGGAACTCCTCAATCCTGTTGGTGTATTTTTTGATAGTTGTCATATCCGGTCTTATTTCTTTTTCTTCTGCGTGCCTCGTGCGAAACCAATCTGGGTTCTGACATTACGGAAGCCTATGTAAGAACGTTGTTCGTTTTGATATTCCCACATTCTTAGGTCGCTCCGAATATTCCCGGCCACATCCTTCCAGCTTCCCCCTCTGACGATTTTGCGCTTCATACGGTAAGGATCTTCGAGAGCCGCATCATAACGGTATTCGGGGTTGATGTCAGCTGTGAGCTTATCGATACTCTCGGAATAGGCAGTTGATGTCCATTCCGACACATTGCCGGCCATATCGTAAAGTCCGAAATCATTAGCTGTATAAGTGCCAACCGGTGAAGTGATGACATGACCGTCTCTCACATAATCGCCATCCATAGGTTTGAAGTTGGCATAAAAACAACCTCTCTCGTCGTAAGGCAAAGTTTCCTCCCAGGGATAAGCTGATTCCGAGTTACCTGCCCTGGCTGCATATTCCCATTCAGCTTCTGTAGGAAGTCTATAGGGTTCTATAAAGATACCCTCGCGTCCAATGGAGCGTCGCAGGAAATCCGTTCGCCAATTCGAGAAAGCGTTAGCCTGTTCCCAGCTCACTCCGACAACCGGATAATTATTGTAGCCGGCATGCGAGAAATACATCCTTGTATAGGGCTCGTTGTAAGCATTGTCGAAATCATTGATCCAGCATGTAGTGTCGGGATATACATTGACGATATAGGTGTTCAGGAAGTCGTAATCCCCTGTGAGCGGACGGGTGACCGTCTCCCTCACAATCTGACCTTCCTCTGAAAAATAGGCAGTATCTTTGGATATCATTGGAAGATCCGTAGGAATCGGGCGGTCAGTGTTGTAGTCCCGACGGGAAGGGTCGAGTCTGTTTTTACGTTTGGCTGCTTCAGTGTGATTATAGATTTCATATCTATAGTTAAGTTGGGTGGGATCAAGCTCGCGATGGCCCGTAATCGGGTTGATACGATAGACACTTTCGATGGCGCGAAGTTCGTCTTCGTTTGCGTTACGCCAGGGAATAGGCTTGCTCCAATTCAGATAGGGTTCAATCGGATTCCCTTCTTTGTCTTCCTCGATTTTGAAGGCCTCATTTCCACCGAAAGCCGGGTCGTAGAGACGTTCACGAATTATGGAATCTCTGACCCAGAATACGAATTGCTTATACTTTGAATTGGTGATTTCGGTTTCATCCATCCAGAAGGCATCGACAGAAATCCCCCTTGGGTTAGCCTTAACACCCTGTATGGAATCGTCTTTTGAGGGACCCATTGCAATGTTGCCACGGTCGATCAGCACCATTCCATAAGGAGTAGGTTCGGCCCAGGAAGACCCTCCCACACCGGTGACCTCACCACCGGCTGAAGAACTCCGGACTCCAAAACAGGACGTCAGCATCGAAAGGCTGCCGAAGCCTCCCAGAATTGCCATTCCGTATTTTCCGAATCGTTTCAATTTTGTATAGTTGTTTAATTTCATAATCTTTTCCCTGTTCCTCCTTATATTTTCTTTGCTCTCAATTTCCATCAAGTTCACATCAATCTGATCGCCCTTTGTCGGAAATTGCTTTTGCCATCCATCTTCATCTTGAATTGATATCCTAATACTAATTCATGATTACCAGTGGAGCCTCTTGGATGGGCCTTATAGTCGTATTCCCAGGAATAGCCAATATAGAAATCCTTTACAAAAAGGCCTGCTAGAACTCCGGCTGCGCGGTTATAGCGATAGTTTAGCCCAAAAGTGACGCGCTGGTTATAGGTGGCCCTCATCTCCGCTATGCCTGTGAAATCCTTGAAATCTGAGGCTGCGAGGATAGAGGGTTGCAATGTAAATAACGAGTTTTTAATCTTGATATTGCCACCCGCCTCAAAATAGAGTGTCATCGGGAGGTGGCTCTCAAGAAAATAACGGTCGGTGGCCTCGTCGCCCTCTTTTGAGAGTTTCATCTTAGGATTGGTGAGATGTGCCACCGACACTCCTACATGGAAGAGAGGATGGTCGTATCTGACACCTAAGGCCAAATCCAAGGCTCCGGCTCCAACGTCTTGAGTGGGATATTCGCTCCGGTCGGTTTCATCATCGGGATCTTCCGCCGGCGTCTCTCCCTCCTCTCCTTCTGTGTCTGAACCCGTGTTGCTGCCATTATTATAAATGGTCATTTCACTCCCCTTAAACTTTGTGTGGAAATAACCTATCTGAAGTCCGACACTCAGGTTGGAGTTTTTTATTTTAAGTTTATAACTCCCCTGGGCGCTGACTAGAAGATTGCGGTAAAGGTCGTAAGACATACTGTTGACAACCACTCCGGCCCCTATTCTTTTCCCCAAAAGCTTGAATGGCGAATCAGCCGTGGCCAGAAAATCCTTGGGTGAATAACGTGACCCGAAATAGTCAAGACGTGCGCCTCCTCTGATTCTGATAAAATCGATATCTCCGGTAGCTGCCGGGTTTAAGAGAGTAGGCATAGCCCAATGCTGGTTGAGCATAGCATCGCTTTGGGCTGTCACCTTGATTTGGGCCTGGAGAGGGGATCCCCAGCAACCGGCCAAAACGGCCAAAACAACTCCAATATGTCTCAGTAACTTTTTCACTCGAAATAAAAGTTAAAGACCACCATGTTGGATTTCACCTTCTGAAGCGATTGGGTGATTTTTATCATATGGGTGTCGTCTTCAAGATCCGGTCGTTTATGTTTCAAGATGTCAGTTAGTCCGAAACAAAACTTCACTTCCGGGATAAATTTAAAAAACGGCAGGTAAAAATCAAGTCCGAGCCCTATTGTAAGGTAGGCATCGGCAGTGTTGAATACGAGATAATCTGTGCGCTTCTTGGTGACGTCGAAAGTTGCCATTACTCCGGCTGTGACGTAGGGTCTCACGTTATGGAGGCGATTGCCTGACACTTTCAAGTCTATGGGGGTCACAACGTAAGCACTCTTCACAGATTGCCTCATTATTTCTTCTGTGGCATATTCCATCATGACCACCTCTTTGCTCCCGAAATAGATTCCGGGGGTGAAACGTAGGTTGAGATACTGATGAAGCCTCAAGTCTGCCAACACGTTAAGACAGAAGCCCGGAGAGAAATTAGGCACCTCCATGCTCCATTTCTCACCATTCGGAGTCAAAAATCCATTATGGGTGAAGCTGAGGTCTTGAACATGAAATCCCACAGAAAAACCTAAATGCCAAGGCTTCAAGTCGGCATAGGGCCGGTTCATTAACTTGTCTGTCGGTTTAGCATCTATACTGGCCACTCCAATGGCAACCATCAAAATACCAAGTATGAACCTTTTTAAAATATGGGATTTCAATTCCATTAAATTTATAACGAACCTTGACTCTCTTTATTGCGGTTTCTTTTATGCTTGAAAAATAATTAACTTTGCAAAACCCTCCCCCCTTCTCCGGTTCACAACCAAATTAAAACTGAAACCCGATGGACTGGCAACGACTCATTAGCGACCGACGGCTCGGCCTCGAGGAATGGCACGATGAAACCACTCAGATGAGAAGCGACTTTCAGCGTGACTACGACAGGATGATTTTTTCATCCCCTTTTCGACGCATGCAAAATAAGACACAGGTTTTTCCTTTGCCCGGGTCTGTTTTCGTCCACAACCGACTTACTCATAGCCTGGAGGTCTCCACTGTGGGGCGCTCTATCTCTCGAGAGGTCTTGATGAGGCTTTATAATCAAAACAGCGACCCTGAACTTTATAAGATTCTACAGCATATCCCTGATATCGTAGCCACGGCTTGCCTATGTCATGATTTAGGAAATCCCCCATTCGGACATTCCGGAGAGAAAACGATCTCAACATGGTTTAGCGAAGGGCCGGGAAGGGAGTTGCAAAAGTATCTCTCCCTGAAACAATGGGCCGACTTGATTAATTTTGAGGGTAATGCTAATTCATTCCGGCTCCTCACTCATCAATTCGTGGGCCGACGTAAGGGAGGATTCGCAATGACTTATAGCACTCTTGGCACTCTGGTGAAATATCCATGGACATCCCTTAATGCCGGAGAAAAAGGAAAATTCGGTTTTTTCGAGTCGGAAGAGGAGTCTTATAGGAAAGTGGCAGAGTGGCTCGGCATCCCGGAACTTCAGGATGGAGTCTTCGCTCGCCATCCTTTAGTTTATCTCATGGAGGCTGCCGACGATATCTGCTATCAGATCATGGATATAGAGGATGCCCACCGCCTTTCGATTCTCTCAACTCAAGAAGCCACCGAAGCTCTCCTTGCTTTTTTCGAAGAGCCCAAGCGGTCAAAACTCCAAAGAGGGATGGCTCATCTTGACGACCCAAACGAGAAAATTAGCTATCTCCGTTCTAATGTGATTGGATCTCTAGTGGAACACACAGCTGACTCTTTTGTCCATAATTTGCCTGCCATAATGGATGCTTTGCCGGTTGGAGCGCTTGTTGATTTAAATCCTCCATTATTGCGGGAAGCCTATAAGGCATGCTCCGAAATCGCCTTTTCTAGAATATATTGCGCACCCTCGGTTGTGGATGTAGACCTTGCAGGAAACCGTATCATCGAATATCTTCTGGATGTTTTGATGGAGGCAGTTTTACATCCGGAGAAAAATTATAGCCAGCTTCTTCTGACCAAAATGCCTCGACAATATGATTTCAATGCCTCCACTCTTTATGGCCGCATCCAGGCCGTATTAGACCATGTCTCCGGTATGACTGATGTCTATGCTCTCGACCTTTTCAGAAAACTCAATGGCCATTCCCTTCCTGCTGTGTGAACTTAACTTAACTCAACCAAAGACCTCAAATAAGACCTCAAAAAATTTCTAAAATAAGAAAATGACCCGAATTCTTGCTCTTATAATAATCTGCCTATCCTCTTTCTCAGTCAGTGGCCTTTTGTGGGGTAAAGATTATCTGCCTGAAGATCTTATCAATCCAAACGTAGCCGATCGGAGCCAATATGTGGCGGATCCGGCCGGACTTGTAGGGGAAGATGCCAAGAGGGCTGCCAGCCGCAGTCTTTGGAATTTGCGTCAAACCACCGGAGCCGAGGTAGTTGTTGTGGTTGTTCCTAACACCGGAGGAATGTCCCGCGAAGAATTTGGTGTCAAACTATTCGATCTATGGAAGCCGGGGAAAGCCGATAACGATAACGGGGCTATTATATTGATTGTTCCAGACCAAAGGGAGGCATGGATAGCCACCGGTTATGGTCTTGAAGGAGTCATTCCCGATATCGCAGCCGCCAAGATAGTCAACCGATCAGTAGTGCCTTTTATGAAAGAGAATAATCTTGACGGAGCTGTTAGAGCTGTAGCTGCCGACGTGGCTGCCGTGTTGACAGATCCTCAGGCAGCGGAAGAAATTAAAAGCAAAAAGGGTGAAAGTTGGGAGAATGGACTCGAGTCGGATATCACTGAAGAAGATCTATTGGCTTTCGTGGGATGGGTGGTGTTCGGTCTTTTCCTTATCTCTTTAATAAAATATTTCTACGACTCCAGGCATCTGGGTAAACTCGACCGTTATTCCCAGGCTCGAGGGTGGCACGATAGCCGCACCACATATCTTCTTCTGGCAGTTTTCTCTTTGGGACTGGGATTGATTCCTTTCTGGCTTTCCAGAAGAAAATATAATAAGGCTCGCAACAATCCTATAATGTGTCCTACGTGTCGCACTCCCATGCATAAGCTCAACGAAGAGGAAGACAATCGTTACCTATCCCCCTCCCAAGACCTTGAGGAGCGTCTGAATTCAGTAGACTATGACGTTTGGGTTTGTCCGGAATGTTCCACCGTGGAACGCTATGCTTTCCCGAATAAATTTACCAATTACACGGAATGTCCCCATTGCCACACAGTGGCGATGCATTTGGTGAAAGACCATGTTGTCAGTCCTGCAACTACACGCCACACGGGTATCGGGGAAAGGGTCTATGAATGTAAATATTGCCACAATCAGACCCGCAAACGCTACACAATACCTCAAAAGACCGATAAGACAGCAGCAGCGCTGGCAGCCGGTGCAATAATGGGATCAGGCCGTGGCGGAGGTTTCGGAGGAGGCGGCTTCGGAGGAGGCTTTGGAGGTGGACGCACCGGTGGCGGAGGTGGCGGTGGTAGATGGTGAGACTCTCCGCAATCTTATCTTTGAATTTTGATAGGGGAATTGGATGAGCAAAGTATCCCCCTCCCCCCGCTGGGCTTTGATGTCGCTATCCATGCTTTCCTTCATGGCATCTATCCATTCCACTTCAAAGATGTCGGAAAAAGGAGAAGGTGTCAATATGATTTTCGGTTGCCCCGGAAGCCATTTTGACGAATTGACTCCGGCTCCCTCCAAATAGAGAAAAACATAGTTGTCTCCATCTTTTATGCAGGCAAAACGATAGTCTCCACCAAGTTTTATCAGGCTCTCCTCGATGTCCCTGTCGAAAAGACTCCAATAACCCTCCATATCATCCTCCGACTCTGAAAGATATGCATTATAGGAGTCGGTATCAAAGCCTTCAAAATCCGAAAACCTAAGGTTGGGCAATTGTAAATCAATATCGCTGACAAGCAATTTGCCTCCCCAGCCGGTAAGAAAACCAAACCCGGTCACCTCCCCGTCAAATTCTGTCTCATAAATCATTGGCATATTCCGATCGCCTCCCCTTATATGCATGAGACCAGCATCCACACTGATGTCCCATTGGTTGTCACCGTCATAGGGATTTAATCCTTCGCTTAATGTGATCTGATCCTTTAGTTTCTTCGAAAGTTCATAGATAGTGAGCTCGAGTGCCGCCATAGTCTCCAGTGCAGTCAGTTTCTCTGTCCCTTTGGCAGTTATAATTACAGTGTCTTGACTCCCTGTGAGGAAAAATCCCCAATGCGGGTTGCCGATTTTGGCCATCAGACGTTTCCCTGTGTAATAGGGATATTTTTTTGAAGGGCTTCCATGAAGGTTGCGTGTCCGGAAATGTAATTTCAAACTCTCCGAGGCCTCACCCAATTTATAATATTCATATTTGAGAGTGTCGGTGGGATTGTCGATAAGGATCCCCTCAGATGTAGCATAGCCAAAACCTGAATATCCTCTCCCCTTGTTCCAATATCGGTTTTCTCCCATCATATAACTTTCTGCAACCGCTGCGAGCAACAACAGGAAAATTATCCTTAGGATTGCAAATGTATTGAGCGTTCTGATATTCACAATATTGAATTTTCTCTTTTCGGATTTTTGATTCTTTTCAAAATCCTATCTATTTTTTACTCCTCTATCCTACAAGGTTAGTTATCCCGGTGATAATACCCACTAAGGCAAACAAAAGGATGATGACTCCTATTATTCTGTTGATAAGCCACATAGAACGAAGATTGAAGTGGGCTCTTAGTTTATTGACGGAGAATGTGACAAATTCCCACCAAATAACGGCTCCAACAAATATTGCGGCATATCCGGCGATATAATAATAGAAACTAATTTCAGGAATCGAAAAATTAAATCGGGCAAAGAGACCTATGATGAGGAAAAGGATAAGAGGATTTGAGAAAGTGAATAGAAATCCTCCCAAAATATTCTTATGTGGCGACACTTGTGGCTCTTCCCCTTGAGGCGTCTTAAGGGAAGAAGCAGGATTCTTTTTGAATAAATACACGGCAAAGGCGATGAGCACCACGCTTCCGGCTAACTGGATGACATTTTGATTTCTCTCCAAAAATTCCTCGATAAAAGAGAGACCGAAGCCTGTCAGGATGCAATAAAAAAGGTCGGATATCGCGGCCCCGACCCCTGTATAGAGTCCTGTCTTTCTCCCTTTGTAGAGGGTTCTTTGTATGCAGAGAATTCCCACCGGCCCCATTGGAGCTGATATCAATATCCCTATGGCTATGCCTCTCCAGATTGTGTAGAAAAGACTCTCAAAGAAACCCATCTCTTTTCCTCTCGGCTTGCCCCGTGGCTAATTTCTTCCCAGGGGATCAATTGCTTATCAGGTAACCTCCATTCGCTCCTGGAAGGACTCTATAAGACTTAAGCTTATATTTATATTTCCCAGTGATGGCCTCTCCGCTTATCGGGGCCCCGTTTCCCATTGTGACATCATAAACGGAGTTACATTCCGGACACACTGCCATATAAGTTTCATTTTCCACCGACACTTTTATTGATGCTTTTCTTTCTACAGGACATGCCAGGTCATAGGCCAGCGGGTAGGCCGTCACTGCCGAGAGAGGGTCTACGCCCTCAATAAGAAGGACCCCTCCAAATCCCGTTGCACTCATTGAATTATAGGAGAACCCGGTTGGCACAGAGACTCCCCCCGGATTATAAATGAAATTCCTATGGCTACCGAAACCAGAGACACCATATGTGTTCCATAATCCTGGGTCTGTGAGTTTGATATTCACCGGCATATTGGGAATACGGTCGTTGTCTATCCCTTGGCAGGAAGCCATCATCAGACCTAACGCAATAGCGCCTATTGCTCCCAGCTGGCTTTTCATGCAAATGGAATAGAGCCTAACACTTGACCAAACTGATCGGCTATCTTCTGTATCTGACCTCCAATCATCGGCCTTAGCATCATTGGAATATCTATATCTAACTCCACCTTTGCGGATGATGTCTCCTCACTCTTTTCCTTCAGGTGCATCGCCAGACTCATATCCATTGGAATTCCCTCCCCTTTTAACTTTATTAAAGATGGAGATTTCCGTTCTACTACTCTGAATGTCAATGAGCCCATCGGCCCACCTGGCACTTCGATGGTGTCGCTCGTGATTTTAAGGTTTTCAAACATTTGACGCTTGTCGTCGGGTATCCGGTCGGCTGGAACCTTCTCAAGCATCCCCTTTAGATTTTCCAGATTGGAGAGTTTTGAGAACACTGTCTGTGCAGGTGCATTTAAAGCAACCTCTCCTGAACTATATACTGCCATTTTTCGTCTATTTTATGATTTCTTGGATATTCCCTTGCCTCTGCAAGGTAATTATTTAGATTTAAAACCCAAGTTATTATAACTCCTTGGCACCTTCCGGCATCCATCCTGCCGGGTCTTCCCGCCACTCGCGCAAAGTATCTGCCTCTGCTTTGCTAATGAATTTTGTCTCTTCGGCCACTTCTATCATTGTCGAGTAGTCGCAGAGTGAAACCAAGTTTATATTAGCCTCATGAAAACGTTTCACAGCCATCGGGAATTTATAATTGAAAAGACAGGTCATGCCGATCACTTCCGTGCCATAGTTTTGCAGACGTTCTACAGTTTTCAAGGAATTGCCACCGGTTGATATCAGGTCTTCAATGACCACTACCTTAGTGCCCGGTTTAAGATTGCCCTCGATACAGTTTTCAAGGCCATGGTCTTTCGGGGTGTCTCTGACGTAGACGTAAGGAAGGCCAAGGGTGTCGGCCACAATGGCACCTATTGAGATTGCTCCCATAGCTACTCCGGCTATGGCTTGCACCTCAGGGAAATGCTCTATTATATTGCGTGCAAATTCCACCTTTACAAAATTCCTTATATCGGGATAGGAAAGTATTCGGCGATTGTCGTTGTAAATGGGTGAATTCCATCCTGATGCCCACACAAATGGGTTCTGGGGTTGCAGCTTGATGGCGCTTATCTGGAGAAGTTTTTCTGCTAAAAGCTTTTCAGTCGACTTCATAGATCTCTGTATTATAAGGTTATAGTTATGATGGGAGCGGAAAGTCTCCCACCGTAATGCAAATTTAAGTTATAGCATTAAATTATACAACTCAAAAATATTGTTTGAAGAGTTTTTCCCTCTCTTTGCTGTCTCCTTCGCCCCAGCATGCAATCAATCTGTAAAAAAATAGGTCAGTGAGTTTGAAGTTCAAAAATTTTATGTAATTTTAAGGCCTCAAAGCCAAACAAACTGATACTATGATTAATAGTTTTTTCTCTGATTCTCAGACAGAAGCCTATATGAAACTTGTGGCTGCATGTTTCCCCTATGTCACAATCGGTTTTTTGGGACATCCCGTGCTTACTATTGCAGCCGGATGTCTTGGAGGCGTCGCTCTGATTGCATTCTTTATCCGTATCGCAGTCCTTTTCAATAAGGAGCCTAAAAGAAATCCCGTGCTCGACCATATTGTACATGGGCTTTTCTTCCCCTACGCTTTCTCTCTCGCATTTGCAGCTGGAATTGCTTTCGACCATCCCAATTCAAAATATGCTTTCGGATGGTTTGGAATTTGGTTCTGCCTATTCCTGGCCCTCTTCATCGTCATTGGGAATCTCGTAGTGGCAAAAGCTGAAAAAAATTAATATTTTATCCCCCCTCTCTCATTAAGGGGATAGGAGTCTTAGAAGGATTCCACTATGTTATTTATAAATTCCCGTCCCTCATCCGAAATGGGTGGGGGATTTTTTTAAAAACTGAAGAAATACTCCCGGAAGAATAGAAAAAACTTTCAAAGTTACAAATTGCCAATAAAACCAATAAAAAGGCCGAAAAATCTATGGTTTCCGGCCATTTCATTGACAAAAGATTTAATTTTTGTTGTTTTTTATTTTTTATTTCCAAAACTTTTTATAATTTTGCAACGTGTTTTTCATGGTATTAGATTTAAGGTTAGAGGATTAGTTGTCGGGATGAC
>JAFLTU010000043.1 GCA_022509125.1 Muribaculaceae bacterium
CTTCGACCCCCTGCTCCCAAAGCAGGTGCGCTAACCGGACTGCGCTACACCCCGTTGCTTAAAAGCTTTGCAAAGTTAAGGATTTTTCCTTAACTCTGCAAATCTTTTATTCGGAAGACACATTGGTCTTATTCAGCATTAAGGATTTGTTCCTTTAGGGCTTTTTTCTCGTTGTCGTCATCATCGTCTACAGGGATGTCTTTATTGACATTTATGCAACCCCAGAGGCCATAGATGAAGAGATATCCAAGACAGCCTACCATCAGCCAATAACTTGTCATGTATCCCACGGCGTCTGCAATCAATTGCTGAACAAGGGGTATGACACCACCGCCGACAACCATCATCATGAAAATGCCGGAGGCCTGCGCCGTGTATTTACCAAGGCCCTCAACTGCAAGGTTAAAGATTCCTCCCCACATCACAGAAGTGCACAATCCCACTAACACAAGGAAGAGAGCTGCGATAGGCACACCGGGGGCATTAACCAAGGCCGAGATAAGCTCCATCGGCTCTTTCGTTGATTCATTGACTACAGTCTTTGCTACAGGACCCTGAGTCGTTTGGATTGTATTTGTGGTCGTGTAAGGTTTCAAAGCATCCTCTGTGGGATTGCTAATGAAATTTTGAATCTCATTGTCTGGCATACCTGCCTGTTTAAGAGTGGAGGTTGTGGTCTCTACCGGATCATATATAAGAGTCGGCACTCCTATTTGAGTCTCTTTGGAGCTGCAGATGGCAAGAATTACAAGAATCACACCCACCCCTGATACAGCCAGAAGCTGGTTGCGTGTCGAGACTTTTCCTGAAATAAAGCTGGAGGCAAAACGGCCCACAAGCATAAGCAGCCAATAAATTGCCACGATAGCACCGGCTATTGTGGAAGCATCCCCAAGAATGCCGGCTCCTGAACTCTTCTGGTCAGAGAGATAGAACATGAGTGTGCCGGGCACACCAACCTCAATACCCACGTAAATGAAGATACCGATAACTCCGAGCACTGTGTGACGGAAATGCCAGGGGCTGTGAGCCATTTTTGTTGTCTTTTGTGTGCTCGTTGACTGGGGTTCCGGGATATTCACAAAACTAATGATGATAAAGGCAGCGATGAAGATGCCGATTGCTATCCATAAAAGGGAGTCGACATCGCTCAATTGAGAACGGGGAGTCAAAGCTCCAATCAATACTCCTACGAGGAACGGGGTCAAAGTGGCAGCCAGTGAATTAAGAGTGCCTCCTGTTTGAAGAAGCTGCATACCCTTGTTACCGCCGCCACCCAAAAGGTTGAGCATCGGATTGACAACAGTGTTGAGCATGCATACACAGAAACCGGCGATGAAGGCTCCTAAAAGATAGATGATAAAATTGAGGGCTATATGGAAGGTGTGTTCAACCTGGTATTCACCTCCATGGATATTTTCTGTGACGATAACAGAAGAAGATGCTACATGGATTTCACCACCCCACATACTTGAAGCGTATTGAACTCCCATACCGATTGCTCCGATAGCAAGAGCCCAAAGTGCTGTCTTCTTATATCCAATCTTTGATAAAAGTTTGCCGGCAGGTATACCCATGAAGAGATAGGCAAGGAAGTTCATCATATTGCCTAACATACCCAGGAAACTATTGCCTTGGAACTGATAACCCCAGATGGTGCCGATCGGGGCTGCAAGGTTAGTTACGAAAGCAATCATCGCAAACATAAACATCATTGCGATGATGGCTATCAGTCGGCCATTTTTGTTGGCCGGTGTTGATACTGTTTGAGTCATTCTGATATGATTTTTAGATTATTGTTTTCTTTAGATATGCCTTTGTTACCTGGAAAAACTGCTTAGTTTTTTAATCTTATTTCCTTTCGCCAAATATTGCTGAGCCTATACGAATGATGTTAGAACCTTCTTCTACAGCAATAGGCCAGTCGCCACTCATCCCCATTGAAAGCTGATTGAAACCCTTAAGGTCTATGCTTTTTCTTTTCACTTCTTCGAAAAGAGAATGTAGAGTGCGGAAATCTTCTCTCACTCTTTCGGTGTCTTCAGTGTTTGTGGCCATTCCCATGAGTCCACATATGTGAGTAGCCTTCAAGTCCCGATATTTCAAATTCTCGAAATAATTCATCAGTTCCTCAGGAGAAAAGCCAAACTTAGCTTCTTCTGCAGCCACGTGGACCTGAAGTAGAACCTTTGTCACAACTCCTGCCCGTTCCGATTCCCGATCGATAAGGTCAAGTATTCGCTCGGAGTCTACACTTTCTATAAGGGATGTTTTCCCGATTATTTGACGCACCTTATTGGTCTGAAGATGTCCGATGAAATGCCATTGGATGTCTGAGGGAAGGGTCTTGACTTTTTCAACAAACTCCTGCACTCGACTCTCGCCGAAGATATGTTGGCCCGCTTCATATGCCTCCATGATCATTGAATCGGGATGAAACTTGCTAACTGCAACAATCTCAACACCGGGAGGCACTGCTTCATGAAACTTCCTTATATTCTCAGCTATAGAATTCATCGTCTCGCCTTTTCCTAATACCCAATAACTAATCCACGATTCCTATGATATGTCAAATATCGCTTGCCAATCTTTTATTGATATCGTCATATTTCCCTTGAGCATCTTCCGGAGCTTTGGCCACTCCTACTTGAAAAGGGAAAACGTCCATGAGAGGGGTCTCGGTGATTGAAGCTATTTCATAGTCGGCAAGACTTCCCTTCATCCCCTCTTCGAATTTTTTAAGAGCTCCGGCAAAATCGGAAGCCTGCACAAGGATGAAACTGGCTGCCCTCTTCTCAATACCTGATTTTTCATCGAGGGTGATGAAATTAACTTTCACCATATAAAACCTGTCACCGCGGTCATCAAAGAAAATTTCAGATATTTTTGTCTTCTTAACGGCTGAAACACTGTAATCACCTGATATAAAGGGAGTGATTTTCTCTATTATTCGACTCTCCGCCTCGGTGAAGGAGAGAGCGTCGACCAAATAAGGCTCATTAACTTTCTTTACGGTGCCATTCTCGGTCATTCTCTCGTAACGCACCTTACATTCAAACCATAAAGCCATCTCTAATTCCTATTTTTTATTAACCAAGCAAAGTTAAAGAAAAAACGTTTCTTAACAAAAAGGAAATCATCGGCATATTTTCTGCCTTATTTTCCAACTAAACTTTTTGTAATAATTTCCCTTTTATTCATCACAGAAAAAATGAAAGATGGGATATTTGAAATTTCAAAATATTTGTTAATTTTACATTTTAAATAAAAACATCGGGAAATGTCAAACATAAGAAGCCTTCCTCGCAGAATTTGGGATCTTTATTATGAAGGATTCCGATCAATGTCTGTGGGGAAAACTCTTTGGATGATCATTCTCTTGAAAGTCTTCATTTTCTTCGTGGTGATGAAGCTCCTTTTTTTCCCAAATGTGCTGAAACGTGATTTCTCCACCGATGAAGAACGGGCATCTCACGTAAGAAATGAGTTAATAAATAGATAATCCACTCTCTCCAACTTAACACCAAACAACAAAATCTACTATTACCATGGACGATTTAATGACAGTGGTCGACTGGTCGCGATGGCAATTCGCCCTCACTGCTATCTACCATTGGCTTTTTGTGCCGCTCACCCTTGGACTTTCCTTGATTGTGGCAGTCATGGAAAGCATCTATTTCAAGACCAAGTCGGAAAAATGGCTTGCTGCCACAAAATTCTGGATGACGCTTTTCGGTATCAACTTTGCTATCGGAATTGCCACAGGTATTATCCTTGAGTTTGAATTTGGCACCAACTGGAGCAACTATTCATGGTTTGTTGGCGACATTTTCGGTGCTCCCCTCGCCATTGAAGGTCTCGTGGCCTTCTTCATTGAGGCTACATTCGTGGCTGTAATGTTCTTTGGTTGGGGCAAAGTCAGCGAAAGATTCCACTTAGTATCTACCTGGATGACTTGGTTTGGAGCCTCAGTTTCGGCTCTATGGATTCTTGTGGCGAATGCCTGGATGCAATATCCTGTAGGTATGGAATTCGATCCCGACCAGATGAGAAATGTTATGAATAATTTCTGGGAACTATTCTCCGGAGTAGCTGTCAATAAATATCTTCACACTCTCTTCTCCGGATGGGCTCTCGCTGGTGTGTTCGTTATAGGTGTCAGTGCCTGGTTTATGTATAAAAGGCGCAACATACCCTTTGCAGAGCGCTCTATCAAAGCCGGAGGTTGGATTGGCCTGATAGGGCTTCTGCTGACTATGTGGACAGGCGATGGATCAGCAGTGGAAGTAACCAAGCGTCAGCCCATGAAACTGGCCGCCATGGAGGGACTTTATCATGGCCATGAGTCTGCCGGTATCGTAGCCGCCGGAATAGTCAATCCCAATAAAACCTGGAATAATGCCGAAGATGAATATCTTTTTGACATAACAGTGCCCTATGGACTTTCAATCCTTGCTAAACACGACCTTCACGCCTATGTGCCCGGTATAGCCGACATTATCCAGGGATACACTCTCGATGAAAACGGCGACACAATCAACACTGTCAGCTATGCCGAAAGAATACGACAGGGCAAACTGGCCCACGAAGCTCTAAGGGCATACGATCTGGCTAAGACAAACAGGGATGAATCAGCAATGATGGCTGCAAAAGAGGAGCTCCAGAAATATTATCAATATTTCGGCTATGGATATTTCGACACTGTCGAAGAGGCTATTCCTCCCGTTGGACTAACTTTCACTTCCTTTAGAATCATGGTATTTCTGGGCACTTATTTCCTCCTTTATTATGTGGTTGCCCTCTTTTGTGTCTATAGCCGACGCGACTGGTTGCAGAAAAAAACGTGGTTGCAGTGGATTGCCATGATATCAGTGCCCTTCATGTGGGTTTGCTCTGAAGCCGGGTGGGCTGTTGCAGAAGTTGGTCGTCAACCTTGGACCGTTCAAGACCTTCTCCCCACTAAGGCAGCCATCAGTGAGATACAGCCGGGCTCCGTTATCCTGACTTTCTGGCTATTCGCCCTCATATTTACAGTGCTTTTAGTAGCCGAAGTCAGCATTATGGCTCGCCAGATTCATAAGAGATCGTTAACAGATTTGGAAATCGATTACGCACATTAATTATGGCTTTAGAATATTTTCAGAATTATTGGTGGTGCTTGATATCCGTTTTGGGTGGCATCCTGGTGTTTCTCCTTTTCGTTCAAGGCGGACAGTCTATGCTCTTAGGTGCGGGCTCCAAAATTCGTAAGGAATTGATTGTTAATTCTATGGGAAGAAAATGGGAGTTGACTTTCACAACTCTCGTGGTCTTCGGAGGGGCTTTCTTCGCATCCTTCCCCCTTTTCTATTCCACGAGTTTCGGAGGGGCCTATTGGCTTTGGATACTCATACTGTTCAGTTTTATAGTGCAGGCTGTCAGTTATGAATATCGCGGAAAAGCCGGAAATATTTATGGAACAAAAACTTACGACACATTTCTCTTTATCAACGGATGTGTAGGATGTATCCTTCTCGGTGTAGCCGTTTCTATGTTTTTCTTTGGCGCTCATTTTGAGGTGGTGCGCGGCAATCTGCTTGATTCCCATAGTCCGGTGATTTCAAAATGGAACGACTCCCATGGATTCGAGGCTATATTTAATTGGAAAAACCTGGTGCTCGGTGTGGCCGTCTTGTTCTTAGCTCGTATGCAGGCATCTCTCTACATGATGAATAATATCGATAGTGACGAAGAGTTTTTCAACTCTTTGAAAAACAAGGCACTTATCAATGGCGGTATCTTCGTGATTTTCTTCCTTTGGTTTCTGACAATGCTTTGCACCACCACGGGATATGACGCAACGACCAACGCTGACCTAACAGTGACAGCAACGGAGGAGCCTTATAAATATTTTCATAATTTCACTCATCTATGGTGGACTGGGATGACTCTGGTGATTGGCGTGGTGTTGGTGCTTTTCGGTCTCATCAAATCTGTATTCTCACAACATTTCACTAAAGGAATATGGTTTACCGGAGTCGGCACATTTCTGGCAGTTGTGGCCCTCTTCTGGGCCGCAGGTTACGGCAACACTGCCTTCTATCCTTCGCTTACCAGCCCTGCTTCATCGCTTACAATCCGGAATGCCTCATCTTCCGAATTCACACTTAAAGCAATGAGCTACGTCTCGATAGTGATCCCATTTGTGCTCGGTTACATTGCCTATGTGTGGTGGTCGATGGACCGTAAGAAAATAACCCCTGAAGAAATGGAGACCACAGCCCATAAGTATTGATGGGACAATATCTGAGTCTATTTTCTACTTTTTTCAAAATCGGAGCCTTCACGTTTGGAGGAGGCTGGGCGATGATTTCAATTATCGAACGAGAGATAGTTGATAAACATAATTGGATTAAACGAGAAGAATTCCTGGATCTGCTGGCGGTAGCTCAGTCCCTTCCGGGAATTCTTGCCGTCAATATAGCCACAGCCGTTGGCGACCGTATTGGTGGCACCAGAGGCTCTATGGTTGCGGCTGCCGGCACTATACTCCCCTCATTCATGATTATTTTGGCAATCGCAATTTTCCTTACTCCGGAAATAATCAAAAATAATCGGGTAGTCAGTGCTATTTTTATGGGAATAAGGCCCGCCGTTGTGGCTCTCATCATTGCACCTGTCATAACTTCGGCTAAGGCTGCAAAACTTCAATGGAAGACTGTCTGGATTCCCTTTGTGGTGGCTCTTATGATATGGCTCGACTTGGGCCTAATCTCAAATCCAATCTTCTATATAGTTTTAGGTGGATTAGGAGGATTTCTTTTCTGGTGGCTACCCCGCCGGCTTCATAGAAAACGCCAATCCTAAATCTTAATCATCCCTATCCCCAATGAATATTTATTGGCAACTTGTCTGGGCCTATATAAAAATCGGAATCTTCGGGTTCGGTGGAGGATATGCCATGCTTTCTCTTGTGGAAAAGGCAGTGGTCAGTCCGGGATGGATTTCGGAAACAATGTTTACCGACATAGTTGCTATTTCCCAAATGACTCCGGGGCCAATAGGAATCAATTCCGCCACTTATATTGGGTATGTGGCTCCGGGAGAAGTTGATCCTGCTCTTTCCGGAATAGGATGGTCACTTCTAGGTTCTTGTTTGGCTACTCTTGCAGTCGTAGTGCCAAGTTTCATTCTTGTGCTCTATAGCGCCCATTTTATTAGGAAACATAGTGAGAGCGGTGCCATAAAGGCTATATTTTCCGGGTTGCGGCCAGTGATTGTCGGATTAATTGCCTCTGCAGCCATAATGCTGATGAATGCTCCTAATTTTAATCCCCTGGGGATTAACTGGCAACTATGGACTAATATAGGGATTTGTGTGGCAGCTTTTTGCCTTGCATATTTTCCGGTTAAGTTGAAAAAGAAATCAATTAAAATCCATCCGATTCTCATCATAGTGATGGCAGGATTGGCTGGTTTCCTGATTTATGGATTATAACGAAGCTTTAGATTATTTATATAGCAGGCTACCGATGTTCTCTCGGGTTGGGGCTGCCGCTTACAAACCTGGACTCGACTTGAGCCTTAATCTCTCAAGATTTTTTGGAGATCCTCATAAGCGTTTTAAAAGCATCCATATAGCCGGCACCAATGGAAAAGGAAGCACATCCCACATGATTGCCTCTGTGCTTCAGAGTCAAGGATATAAAGTGGGGCTTTACACATCGCCCCATTTAATGGATTTCCGCGAAAGAATAAGGATAAACGGCTTACAGATTCCGAAAGAAAGGGTTGTAAAATTTGTTGAAGACTGGCAAGCTACGACTTTTGAAGGATCGCCCTCATTCTTTGAACTGACCATGCAATTGGCATTCAATTGGTTTGCTGAGGAGTGGGTAGACTATGCCGTGATTGAAGTAGGTATGGGAGGACGCCTCGACTCTACCAATATCATTTCTCCCATCCTATCTGTTATAACCAACATTTCCTGGGACCACAATCAATTTCTTGGCGACACCCTCGAGAAGATAGCTGCAGAAAAGGCAGGAATTATTAAAACTGGGGTTCCTGTTGTGGTTGGTGAAACCCAGGAAGAATCTTCATCCGTATTTATAGATAAAGCCCAAAAATCGGGTGCTGAATTAATTTTTGCAGACCAGGTTTCCTCCACCCTCGAAATTAAAGAATGTGAAGAAGGATTGGAATGGCAACATCAAGGCATCAACGGCTTGTTGCCACTTGGGGGTGAATATCAGAAAAAGAATCTTGTCACGGTCTTGACTGCTTTAAACCGGCTCAGAAACTCCGGTGTAGTAATATCCGACGAAAGTATTAGAGAGGGTATCTCAAAAGTTACTCTTCAAACCGGGTTGACAGGCAGATGGATGATTATTTCTAAACAACCACTCACAATTACCGACACTGGTCACAATATCGCCGGACTCTCTTATAATTTCAGTCAACTATACAAACTTTCCACCGACAAGGGATATGGGAAACTCCATGTAGTAATTGGATTTGTAGCCGACAAGTCTATCGATAAAATCCTGGATATTCTTCCCCGAGACGCCGAATATTATCTAACCAATGCCCAGATTCCCCGCGCTCTGCCAGCCGACAAACTCTGGGAAAAATTTAATGAGAAAGGGATGGAGGGTAAAATTTTCCATGATGTAGACCGGGCATATAAGGAGGCAAAAAGAAAAGCCTCCGAAAAAGATATTATCTTCATCGGAGGTTCCACTTTTGTTGTTGCCGACTTTTTGTCAGCCCTCAATTCCAATTCCTAATTTCAACTTTCAACTTTAAACTTTAAGCCTTAGCCTTCCTCGCCGTTCCTTTCCTTATGACGAGTGTGGCTCTTGGTTTGATTGCTGTTGAAATCGCTTTCTTCCTTTAGATCTATTTCCTTACCATCGACATCCACAACTTTATATTGAAGATAAGCCAGACTCTGATCGGCCATCACCTTCATTCCTCTGCCATATTTTCTCCTCCATTTCGAATAGATGGAGATAAGGCCCTTCTTAATATAAGCCTCTACAAAGGGATGGATAAACATAGTGAATTTTTTCACTTTCAATGTATTGACCAGATATTCAAGTTTCTCGTCAAGTTTATCCGTGAAAAGCAATGATGGTTGGATTTGTCCTTTCCCGAAACAGGAGGGGCAAACCTCTGAAGTTGTGATATCCAGGGCCGGACGCACTCTCTGACGGGTGATTTGCATGAGGCCGAACTTGCTTAGGGGTAAGATATTATGGCGGGCTCTGTCCTTGGCCATAATCTCCCGCATATGGTCGTATAAGGCCTGACGATGCTCGGCCTTTCCCATATCTATGAAGTCTATCACTATAATACCACCCATATCTCGCAACCGCAGTTGGCGCGCTATCTCGTCGGCAGCCTTTAAGTTAACATCAAGGGCATTTGTCTCTTGGTCGGCCGTCTGTTTGCTCCTGTTGCCCGAATTGACGTCTATTACATGAAGAGCCTCAGTGTGTTCGATAATGATATAGGCACCGCTCTTAAAGGAAACTGTTTTCCCAAATGAGCTTTTAATTTGACGGGTGATATTGAAATGATCGAAAATCGGCTCATCTTTCTGATAGAGTTTCACTATATCCTTTTTCTCCGGATATATTAGCTCCACATATTGACGAATCTGGTCGTAGGCATCCTTATCGTTTACGTAGATATGCTCGAAATCGGTGGAAAATATGTCACGGATAACGCTGACCGCCCTCGATTCCTCCTCATAAATTAGCATCGGGGGCTGGCTGCGTTGCATCTTTGCGATTGAATCCTCAAAATCTTTCACCAAAGAACGCATCTCCTGGTTAAGTTCGGCAAATTTCTTGTTTTCTGCCGATGTGCGGATTATAACGCTATAACCTTTCGGCTTAATGCTCCCTACAAGCTGACGAAGTCTCACTTTCTCTTCCGTGCTCTTTATTTTTTGGGAGATGGATATTTTATCGCCGAATGGGATAAGCACCAGGAATCGTCCTGTGAAAGATATCTCTGTAGTGAGGCGTGGTCCTTTTGACGATATCGGTTCCTTAGCTATTTGCACAAGTAACTGCTGGCCCGGTTGCACCACGTCTTGTATCGTGCCTTGCTTTGGGATATCTTCTAATTTCTGGAATTTGGAAATCGGGACCACCTTTTTTTTATCCTTCAAAGCCTCGTCAAGATAGGCTTTGAAAGTGCTGAATTGGGGCCCAAGATCTAAATAATGAAGAAAAGCGTCTTTTTCATATCCAACATCCACAAAAGCTGCATTGAGTCCGGGCATCAGTTTCTTGACTTTTGCCAAATAAAGGTCGCCCACGGCATAAGCTTGGTTGCGGCTCTCCTTCTGAAGGGAAACGAGCCGCGAATCCTCAAGCAGCGCTATGGATATATCCTTTTGTTGGACATCTACTACTAATTCGCTTTTCATTAACTGTTGTCAAGGTTATTATGGTTTCAAACCTTTGCAGGAATTTATCATTCCGGCCTATTCTCTTTTCGCAAAAATTGCAGACACCACAAGAATGAAGAAGAGTCCCCACCCTTGTAATTGTCTGCATATTTCTCTTCGACATGCCCGGCTTCTTTAGAAGCTCCGGAATGTCTTACTTCTTCTTATGACGGTTTTTTCTCAGTCTTTTTTTGCGCTTGTGTGTGGCCATCTTGTGACCTTTCCTTTTCTTTCCGCTTGGCATAATAATATTATTTTTATTGGTTATATCTTCCGGTTACTTACTAATGAGTTGTGAAAACCCATCGGTTTGCAACCACTTTTTATTTTCCGACTGCAAATATCGTTATTTTTTTTGACTTACTGAAAGACGTTGATAAAAAACACTTAAATTTGCCTTATGAAATGGATATTTTTTGATCTCGACGACACGCTTTGGAATTTCTCAGATAATTCTATCGAAGCTTTATATAAACTTTATGAACTGTCGCCTCTCTTAAGGAAACTCTTTAAGGCAGAAGAGGAATTCATAAAGATTTATCATGAAAACAACGCTCTTCTTTGGGATTTGTATGCTCAAGGACAAGTGACCACTAAGCAACTAAAGACGGAAAGATGGCGACGCACGCTCGCACTTCGGCAATTTGAGGTTCTCACGGCCGATTGCGAAAGGCTTGATGAAACATATCTTGATATTCTTGCTCAGGGAGAAAGAAAAATCTCCGGTATTGACACGCTTCTTGAAAAACTCACCACGAAATGTCTAATTGCAATTCTTTCCAACGGATTCTCAAAAACCCAATACAAGAAGCTTCACTTTTCAGGCCTGGAAAAATTCATCACTCGCACTATAGTAAGCGAAGAAATCGGAGTTAATAAACCCGGCAAAAAGATTTTCGATTACGCAATCAGAGAAACAGGAGCAACATCTCCCTTTTTGATGGTGGGGGACCATCCTACTACCGATATTCTAGGAGCTATGAAAGCCGGTTGGCATGCAATTTGGTTTAATCCAAAGGGCAAGAGCTTTCCTTTATCTGAACCCGACCTAAGAGAAAATGGGGTCAATCCCAAACTTCTTTTGGCAAATGTGGCTACCGTTGAAGAATTGGGAAAAGCTATCTTTAAGTTTCTTGAAATGGAACAAAACTGAGGCCGCTTACTTTTTCCAACATACCTTTGATGCGAGGTGAAAAATCCTCTCGCATGGCAAGCGTCATCTCACAGGAATTGTCGAATTCGCGGTCTAAAACTTCTACCTCCTCGGATTTTACAATTTTCATCACTTCGTTAGAGGAAACATAAGGAAACCTTAATCTGATTCTCTCCATCTTGTGCACTTCCTTTTTTCCGGCATCTTCGAGGGCAAGCCGAGCCGCCTCCCTATAAGCTGAAATGAGTCCCGGAGTGCCCAATTTTATGCCACCAAAATATCTCACCACTATGACGACAACATTGGTGATGTCAAGACTGTTGATTTGTCCTATAATTGGCTTGCCGGCGGTGCCCGAAGGCTCTCCGTTGTCGTTTAGTTGCCATTCTTTACGTTCCGGCCCTATCATGTAGGCCCAGCATACATGGCGTGCATCATGATAGAGATTCTGATATTCCCTTATCTTAGATTTGGCCTCCTCAGAATTCTCCACATAGAAAGCGAAAGAGAGAAACTTGCTCATCTTCTCTTTGAAGACACCGCTCCCCTCTTTCGCTATTATATGATATAGGTCGGGCATCAGCCGAAATAATTTACTTGAGGATTGAGTTCAGTGGGATAATAGAGCATACCTCCTGCCACTTTTGCAGCTGTTTCCTGACCTCTGGCCTCCATCACGATGGTCAATGCCCAAGGAAGAGCAAAAGCTGGTCCATTACCCAACACAAACTTATTGCTTACTACAACAGGTTCGTCAATTCTTTGAGCCCCCTCCATGAGATCTTCGAAGCCTGGATAACATGTGGCTCTTTCTCCTTTTAACAACCCCAGCTGACCCAAAACTACAGCAGGCGAAGCACATATTGCTGCGATCCTTCCTTTGGATGACTCGGCCTGACTCTTCAGCAGACCCTGAAGCGGACCGAATTCATAAAGATTGGAGGCTCCGGGCATTCCTCCCGGAAGGATTAACCATTCTGGATCTGAAAACAAGGTGTTGTCGAAAAGAAGATCGGCATTCACTGTCACTCCATGGGCCCCCCT
Source organism: Muribaculaceae bacterium (assembly GCA_022509125.1). Lineage (GTDB taxonomy): Bacteria > Bacteroidota > Bacteroidia > Bacteroidales > Muribaculaceae > Lepagella. Next base: position 12,642 of record JAFLTU010000043.1, read on the forward strand.
TACCTGAAGGGCAGAGGTTATAGACACGGTGTGAACTTCCATCCCGGCTCGACGCAAAACATCGATAACAGTCAAGGCCTCTATTTCTTCAAATCCGGCAGCAAGAAATACATAGGAATCTTTCATATTTTTTAATTTTTAGGATTAGAGCCGACCGGCGACTCCCGTTAGGATTACAAATATAATAATTTAGATTTATTTTAACTAATTTAGTCCCGGTTTTTATTAAATATCCCAAATATCTTATGTAGGAGGTAATTGGTGATTTAAAATACTCGGAAAGGTCCAAACCTCTATCCCTAGGCAAAAGGCTCGGAGAGGTCTTGGAGCCTGGAGGATGGACAATCTTAAATCCCTCGAGCTTGGAAGAGATGCCACTGATAGGATTTTTTCAACCTAAACCATAGACAATAAATTAAAATGTTTTGAAACCAAAATATAAAATGAATACCGGAAAATCTATCTTTATTTGGTTATTGACACTCTCGGCATTCAGCCAACTATTGGCTTGCCAACATAAGGGAGATTATAAAACCACTGAAGGAATGATTTGGAACACTCTTTATCACATAACTTATAACGGCCCCGAATCTTTGAAAGATTCAATTTTACCAACTTTAAATAATGTAGGCAAAAGTCTTTCAGTTTTCGATAAAGGTTCTCTCGTAAGCCTTCTAAATGAATCTGACAGTGTTCAGGCTGATCATCATCTGATAACTGTTTTTAAGGAATCGGAGAAAATCTACTCTCTCAGCAATGGCAGATTCGATCCCACTTTGGGTCCCCTTATTGATGCCTGGGGTTTCGGAAGAGGTCATAACCCGAGGCCCGACACTCTATTTGTAGATAGCATTATGACATTTGTCGGAATGGATAAAACCCATTTGAAAGGTACTGTGATCATAAAATACGACCCTCGCGTAAGCTTTAATTTTTCAGCTATTGCAAAGGGGTATGGGTGCGATGCGGTAGGTGAAATGTTGAGGAGAAACAACGTTTTTGATTATATGGTTGAAATCGGAGGCGAAATAAGCCTTAGAGGAAAGAGTCCCACGGGGGTAGACTGGAAAATCGGAATCGATGCTCCTGAAGAGGGTAAATCACCCGGAGAAAAAACACTGATGGTGCTTAGTCTAACCGATTGTGGAATAGCTACTTCAGGAAATTACCGGAATTTTCACGAAGAGGGAGGATCTAAACAAGTCCACACTATTTCTTCAAAAACCGGCAGACCCTTTTCTTCTGAAATACTTAGTGCCACTGTCATATCCTCATCTTGCATGGAAGCCGACGCTCTTGCCACAGCATGTATGGCAGGCTCCCTGCATGATGCAATGCAACTGCTTGAATCAAGTGGAGCGGAAGGAATGCTTGTATTGGCAGATTCTACTTACTTTACACCCGGATTCACAAAGTTTATCCGTGAATAATAAGTTTTTCTCCCTCAATAGGTGAGCTTCGGAGCCTGAAGGAAAAGCCCGAAATTGATGCCGAAACTCCAGTTAGCCTTTGGGGCTGAAAGGTAATTTACGTAAAGAGATAGGCTTGCAAAGGGAAGATTATAGACTGCCGCAAGCTCACCAAGAAACCGTGTTCTTCGAAACCATCCGTCATATACTGCAATTGCATTCTGACCCGGTTTTATATCTCTAATCGGACAGTAAGCGAAGAAGTCACCACGAAGCTGGGCATGGCTAAATGGCATCCAAACCGGGGAAAGTCCCGCAGCAAGATAGTCAGGAGCCCTGAATGCCGGATTATAATAATTCTTCATGGAAGGTGTGGGAGCAAAAGCCGGGAAATGCATCATCGTGGAGGTATAATCCTGATATAATTTCGATAAGGTCATCATTCCTGTTGCCATCGCTCCAAGATTAAAATTCTTATGAAGATTGAAATAATGATTCCATTTCAACTCCAAAGAGCCGCAGAACTGGTGATGCCATTTTTCAAGGGGCAGCGCTTCATAAATCCTCAGTTGGCTCTCTTCATGGTTAGCCATCACCTTCAATAACCATTCTTTCCCTTGACTGGGATACATAGAATTATTTAGGGTGTTGAGTTCCAAACCTCCCTGGAAAGAGGTGATATGATAAACTGTTTTGTCTTTATATAGTCTGAAATAATCTGAATTAATTTGAGGGAAGTATGTGTCTACCTCTCGCCCATAAGAAAGACTGACGTATCCTAAAGCAGGCCTTCCAAGGCTCCACTTATATTTTAGTCTTATAAAGTCTTCAAATTGGTTTATGAAGGATGGAGTGTCTGATTGATAAAACATTATCTCCTTGTCATAATATTTTTGCCTGCTTAAGACCCCTTCAAGTTCAAGGTATGAAGGGCGAGACGATGTCAAGGTTATTTGTCCGCGTAGTCTCACTCCGTAGTAAGTCTGGCCAAGCCAACCCCCGAGGTCAATACTGAGACTGTTAAAATTTAAGGTGTGGTAGCCTCCTGTAAGATATAGGAAACTATTGGTGGAGCTGGTGACCCAACCTCCCACTCCTATGCTCCAGGGACTTTTTACATCAGCCTCTAAGAGAAGGATATTATTGCCGTCGGCATCAAATTTAGCCTGGGGGAGCAAATTATGAAGTTTGCCTTCTTCAACCGCCCTGTAGTATCCATCTTTCACTTGAGCCAAGTTTATAGGCCGGAAAGGTTTACCTTTCTTCTCTTTTCCTTCGAAAAGAAATTTGAGGTATTTGGCTTGGCTAGGGGTTGCTCCAGTCACTTCTATAGAATCAAATTCTACAACCGGTGTCTTAGCTCGGAATGCTTCCCGCCTTTGGGTTAAGTCGGCCAGGCTCTCTCTTGCTGAAAGTCGTTTCTTTATAGAGTCTACCATTGATAGACCCGTTTTATATCCTATGTCGTAGATTTCCTGAGAATCTCCCCAGTCGAGCACTCCAAAATTTAAAACCGGAACTTGTATTTTAACTCCCTCATCGGCGGGAAGATCATAATTGTTGTTCTGGATAATCATGTCTTCCAACTGAGAATAGATGTCTCCGGGAATAGGTTTCCCATCAGGACCCGAAACTGAAACTCCAATAATAAAGTCAGGATGAAAATCCTCCCTCATGACATCAACCGGGAAATTATCATATATACCTCCGTCGTAAACTAAAACTCCATCTATCTCGATTGGCTTGAAAACCAACGGGAAACTCATGGATGCTCTAACTGCATCTCCCAAAGAACCTGACGACAACACTATTTTGTGTTTGGCATACACATCGCTTGTGACACAACGGAAAGGTACAAAAAGATTGTTGAAGTTTTCTCTACACTGTTCGGAATAAGGAGAATAAAGTTCAAGGAATTCCAGATTCATGGGAATCGGATTTATCAAGGAAGTCGGGATTATATGGCTGAAAATATTGTTGCTTCCATGGCCCGGATCAAATGTTATCCATCGGGGTGTAGGATCCGGGAGAGAAACAAGATACTCATAACTTTGATTCAACGTGCCAGTGCTCCAATACTTGAAATTAGGCGACAGTATGAGGCCAAGCATCTCTTCGGGATTCCATCCGCAACTATAGAGGCTCCCGACTATCGCACCCATAGAAGTGCCGGTGACATAATCCACCGGAATTCCTGCATCTTCAAGTGCCTTTATCACGCCTATATGTGCCACTCCCTTCGCTCCTCCCCCACTTAACACGAGGCCCACGCTCTCGCGCCCTGCAGCCGGTAGATTTAAGCAGGCAACTAAGCAGCAAATCAAAATATTTCTTATTAGTCTATCCATTTTTCCAATCAAAATTTAATCCCCAAACTTTCAACTTTAAACTTTAAACTTTCAAGCCTGCATATAAGAATCTTTAAAGCCGAGGAAATATAAGATTCCATCAATTCCAATTGTTGAAATGCTTTGGCTCGCCTCGGCCTTCACCTTAGGTTTTGCGTGAAATGCTATACCGAGCCCTGCTTCTGAAAGCATGGGGAGATCGTTGGCTCCGTCACCCACTGCTATAGTCTGCAATATATTTATATTCTCCACCTGGGCTAAAAGTCTGAGCAGCTCTTTTTTTCGTTTGCCATCCACTATATCGCCCAGATATTTACCGGTAAGTTTACCATCGGGGCCTATCTCCAATTCATTGGCATACACATAATCGAATCCATATTTCTGCTTCAGATAATTTCCGAAATATGTGAATCCTCCAGAGAGTATGGCCGTCTTATATCCTGTGCGCTTCAAAACTTCCATCAATCGTTCAAGACCTTCAGTGATAGGCAGGTTTTCAGCTATATCTTTCATCACAGATACATCCAGACCCTTTAAAAGACTGACCCTTCTCTTGAAACTCTCCTCGAAATCAATTTCCCCTCTCATTGCCGATTCTGTGATCTTCCTAACCTCTTCTCCCACTCCCGCACGGTCAGCAAGTTCATCGATCACTTCGGTCCGTATGAGGGTTGAATCCATATCAAAACAGATAAGACGGCGGCTTCTCCTATAGATGGTGTCTTCCTGCAGGGATATGTCATAATTTAATTTTCTTGAAAGAGCCATGAAATCGCCTTGCATCTTTTCGAGATTTTTTGGGGTCCCCCTCACTGAAAATTCTATGCAGGCCTTGGTTTGAGCCTCTGCACTCTCATCCAGCGGTATGCGCCCCGTGAGTCTCGTGATGGAGTCGATGTTCATCCCCTGCTCTGCTATCACTTTGGAAGTGGCCGCAATCTGTTTGGCTGTTATTTTTCTCCCCAGTATCGTGATTATATATCGGTTTTTCCCCTGACGACTCACCCAGTCGTTATATTCCGACTCACTGATGATATTGAATGAGACATTGACATTGAGTGCGTTGGCCTGCACAAGAACCTCCTTCAAGATGTCGCCGCTCATAGTATTGAGAGTCTTGAAAAGTATTCCTAAAGAGAGGTTGTGATGGATATCTGCTTGGCCAATATCGAGCACCGTAGCATCATAGCGGGCCAAAATTTCCATCAATTGAGCCGTCAGACCCACACGATCAGCCCCTGTGATATTTATCAACATTAATTCCGGCTTCCCAATGGGCGTGGGAGCCTTGCCTGCGTTCTTCATTTTTTAAAAGCAATAGGAACTATCTACAAAATTAAATCGTTTGATTCAATAATCAAAATACATCACAGATTATCCCATGTTGAGGCGGAAACTTCGTGGAGATCCACCAATCCTATGACCCCTCAAGTCTTCTCTCTTCATATTTATTCTTTACTCATTTTAACGAATAATCAAAAAACATTATCTTCGCATTTATAAAATCCTTGGAAATGAAGAAATATAATATAGCCGTTGCAGGCACAGGCTACGTAGGCCTATCAATCGCTACCCTTCTCGCTCAGCATAATAAGGTCACAGCTGTGGATGTGGTGTCTGAAAAGGTCGAAATGGTTAATCGAGGAGAAAGTCCTATTAAAGATGATTATATTGAAAAATATCTTGCCGAAAAAAACCTCGACCTTCGTTCCACTCTCGACGCATCGTCTGCATATAAAGATGCGGATTTTGTTGTCGTCGCTACACCAACTAACTATGACCCTGAAAAAAATTATTTCGACACATCCAGCGTAGAGGCAGTCATAGACATGGTGGTCCGACTGAATCCTGAAGCAGTAATCGTCATAAAATCAACCATTCCGGTAGGATTTTGCAGAACCATATATAAAAAATATTATGAGAAGGGTGTCCAACGACTTAACCTTCTCTTTTCTCCTGAATTTCTTCGAGAAAGCAAAGCACTTTACGACAACCTCTACCCCTCCCGGATCATAATCGGTATACCCAAACTCATTGAGAAAGAAGAATTCTCCCTTGAAAACAAGGCAATCGAGACAATCGCTGACATCACTAAGCTCCGGAAAGCGGCTGAAATATTTGCCGACCTATTGAAAGAAGGGGCAATAAAAAAGGATATCCCTGTGCTCTTCATGGGACTCAAAGAGGCCGAAGCTGTCAAACTCTTTGCTAATACTTATCTTGCCCTCAGAGTCAGCTATTTCAACGAACTCGACACTTATGCTGAAATCAAAGGCCTTAATACAAAAGCGATAATCGAAGGAATAGGACTCGATCCGCGTATTGGCACACATTACAATAACCCTTCATTCGGATATGGTGGATATTGTCTTCCAAAAGACACAAAGCAACTCCTTGCAAACTATGCTGATATCCCTCAGAATATGATGTCGGCTATTGTGGAGAGCAACAGAACCCGCAAAGATTTCATCGCTGACCAGATTCTGAAAAAAGCCGGTTGGTATGGTTATTCTCAAGCCACTTCTTTTGCGGAAGATAAAGAAAAACCCACCACTGTGGGTGTCTACCGACTCACCATGAAAACTAATTCCGACAATTTCCGCCAAAGTTCAATCCAGGGGGTAATGAAACGAATAAAGGCAAAGGGAGCCAAGGTGATTATCTATGAGCCCACACTGGAGGACGGAACCACTTTCTTCGGAAGCCTTATTGTCAATGATCTCGATAAATTCAAACGGGAGAGCGACGCCATTCTTGCCAACCGCACAAGTGACGAACTGGCAGACGTGGCTGATAAAATATACACCCGCGATCTCTACGGTCGGGACTGATTCCCGGTAAAACCCCAATTCTGTTTGGCTCAAGATAGGTAATTCTACGACCACCATCGAAATCTGAGTTCTTTCTCCAAAACAAATCAAATTTTAATCATTTTTAAACTGGGTTTGCCAATTTGAAGAAAAATCCTTAACTTTGCCTTGCAAATCCGGAGAGATGGCAGAGTGGTCGATTGCGGCGGTCTTGAAAACCGTTGA
>JAFLTU010000044.1 GCA_022509125.1 Muribaculaceae bacterium
TGATTGTTTATTGAAATTTTCGATCTCTCTAATTGTTTCCAATCATCGGGGTCAATTTTTCTGATTCTTCTTTATTTTGGCATTTTGCTATATCATCTACCTCTGAATTTTATTTATGTTGCAAAATTAACAATATTTTTTATAATAGTGTTATAAAACAGAAATTTTTTTTATTTTTTTGCTATTTTATATTAATTTTGCGTCGGTAAAAGATTGTTTAATACCTCTCTCCGTATGGTTTATTGATATGAAAGAGTATCGTCACACTCTTTACGACCCCTCATTGGAACACGACGCTTGTGGGGTGGGAATGATTGTTAATATTCATGGTGTAAAATATCATGATGTAGTCGAAAATGCCCTACAGGTGCTCGAACATATGGCCCACCGCGGGGCGGAAGGAGCTGATCATAAAAGCGGAGATGGAGCCGGCATTATGGTGCAGATTCCACATGAATTCATCCTTCTAAACGGTATCCCCATACCCGAAAAAGGAAGATATGGAGTGGGTATGATTTTCATGCCTGATGATGACGATGACTATGATGCCTTTCTTAGCATTATTAGAGACACTATCAAGGAAGAAAATCTTTATCTGATGAAAATCCGCGAGGTTCCGGTCAACAATTCCGTGCTCGGAAGACTCGCCAAAGAGACCGAACCAAGAATACGTCAGATTTTTATTAAAGGGGAAGACGATCTTCAGCGTGACGTAAAGCTTTATGAGGAAGAGCTCAGAAGAAAATTTTATGTCATTGAAAAGAAAATCGAAAAAAAGGTGGCTGAAAGTTCCAGAATCAAAGACAAAGACAGCTGCTATATAGTTAGCCTCTCCACCAGGATTCTGATTTACAAGGGAATGTTGACCTCTCATCAGCTCCGATATTTTTTCCCCGACTTGATAAATCCATATTTCACGAGTGCCTTCGCGATGGTCCACTCAAGATTTTCCACGAATACTTTCCCGCAATGGCGTCTTGCTCAACCCTTCCGAATAATTGCACATAATGGTGAAATCAACACCATCAAAGGCAATCGGATGTGGATGCATACCCGAGAATCGGTCTTGAAACCTGATTTTATCGAGGATATTCAGGAAATATCCCCACTGATCCAACCGGGCCTCAGCGACAGCGCATCGCTTGATAACGCAGTGGAATTCTTTGTTAAAGCCGGGTTCTCTCTACCCCACGCCTTGGCAATGCTTATTCCTGAAAGTTATGGGGATAAAAATTTGCTGAGCAGCAGAATTAAAGGATTTTATGAATATCATAGCATTTTCATGGAACCTTGGGATGGTCCGGCTGCAGTGATGTTCTCCGACGGTAAATTCGCCGGAGGTCTTTTAGACCGCAACGGCCTGAGACCCGGAAGATATCTTATCACAGACAACGGCATGCTTATCCTCGCCTCTGAAACAGGGGTGGCTAATATGATTCCTCCCTCATCAATCATCGAGAAAGGGAAAATTAAGCCGGGGAAAATGATAATGGTAGATCTTGAGAAAGGACTCCTTCTGCGTAATGATGAAATCAAGACAGCTCTTGCAGAATCACACCCTTATAAAGAATGGCTGCATTCAAATGTGGTCAACCTGGGCTCTATCACAAGTGGCCGAAAGGTTGGAGTCGACGTGGAAAACCATCATCAACTTATGCAAGTTTTCGGATTTTCGGCAGAGGATGTTGAAACTATTCTAAAACCGATGGTGAAAAACCGACAGGAACCCACCCTATCTATGGGTGACGACCGCCCTATCGCCGTCCTCTCTAATAGGCCTCAACGGTTTTTTGACTATTTCAAACAAATGTTTGCTCAGGTTACAAATCCCCCCATCGATTCCCTTCGTGAAAAATCCGTGATGTCTTTAACCGACTATATAGGGGGAGTTTGTGACAATGTCTTGAAAGCCTCCCCTGATCTATGTAAGGTTGTGGAACTCTCAAGCCCAATTATATCAAATGTGGATCTCGACAACCTTAAGAATCTATCATATAAAGGGTTCAAGACTATTACTATAGATATGACTTACCCGGTGGAAGAGGGGGCGGAAGGTCTGGAGAATGCTATCCATCAATTATGTCTTAAAGTAGAAAAAAGTGTCGACGACGGTTTCAACTATATCATCCTCAGCGATAAGAAAGTTGATTCCGAAAGGGCCCCTATTCCTTCCTTAATAGCCGTCTCAGCTGTCCACCAACACCTGATTTCAACCCATAAACGAGCCCAGACTGCAATTATAGTGGAAGCCGGGGATGTCATGGGAGTCATGGAAGTGGCTTTGTTAAGCGGGTATGGTGCAAGTGGTGTCAATCCCTATCTCACCTTCTCTGAACTTAATCGTCTTGTCAAAAACGGTGAATTGCAACTTGATTATGAAACGGCTAAAAAATATTATATCAAGGCAATCAATAAAGGGTTGTTAAAAATTATCTCTAAAATGGGTATTTCAACCCTCAGGAGTTATAAGGGTTCCATGCTTTTTGAGACGGTGGGGGTTTCCTCTTCTTTACTCAATAAATATTTTGGAGGAGGCATTTCAAAAATAGAAGGTATCGACATACCTCAAATTGCTCAAGATATAGAGACGCGCCATAAAGAGGCCTTTAAAGAGAATGAAAATTCGAAAGAACAAGATAGGCCTGCTGCTTATAAAAACGAAGGAATTTATAAATACATGCCGGGAGGTGAAGTTCATTCCTGGCATCCTTCTGCCGTGAAAACGCTGGCTAAATCGCTAAAGGAAAAAGATTTTACACTTTTCAAAGAATTCACATCCCAAGCCGACAATAGCGAGCATCCTGTCTTCCTCAGAAATATGCTTGAAATTGTGGGAGACCGGGACCCTATTCCAATTGAAGAAGTTGAAAGTGAAGAATCTATTATAAAAAGATTTATCGGTGGCGCCATGTCTTTTGGAGCTATCAGTAAGAAAGCTCATGAAGATATTGCACTTGCCCTCAATAAAATGGGTTGCAGGAGCAACACAGGGGAAGGAGGCGAGGATCCTGAAAGATTTTCCGCTAAAATAGATGGCGTTTCTCTGCGTAGCGCCACAAAACAGGTGGCATCCGGCCGTTTCGGAGTCACAACTGAATATCTGGTCGAGGCAGATGAGATTCAGATAAAGATAGCTCAGGGAGCAAAACCGGGAGAGGGAGGCCAGTTGCCAGGTTTTAAAATCAATGAAATGATTGCCAAGACTCGTCACTCAATTCCCGGAATCACCCTAATTTCTCCTCCTCCTCACCATGATATTTATTCCATCGAAGACCTCTCTCAACTTATCTTCGACCTTAAGAATGTAAATCCTGAAGCTATAATAAGTGTCAAATTAGTAGCTGAATCCGGTGTTGGCACTGTGGCTGCAGGAGTGGCCAAAGCAAAAGCAGATCTGATTGTAGTAAGTGGTGGAGAAGGTGGAACAGGAGCCTCTCCGGCAAGCTCTATCAGGTATGCCGGACTTCCGATGGAACTTGGCCTCTCTGAAATCCAACAGACTCTTGTTTTGAACAATTTACGCGGTAAGGTCAGATTACAATGTGACGGCCAAATGAAGACAGGCCGGGATGTCGTGATAAGTGCTCTGTTGGGAGCTGAAGAATTCGGATTCTCCACTTCTCTCTTGATTGCCCTGGGCTGTGTTATGGACCGTAAATGCCACACCAATACCTGTCCGGTGGGTATAGCAACTCAATGTGAAGAACTTATAAATAAATATAAAGGAGACCCGGAAAGAATAGTCACTTATTTCCATTTCCTCGCTAAAGAAGTGAGAGAAATCCTTGCTCAAATGGGCTATAAGTCAATTGAAGAAATTATAGGTAGAGTTGACCTTCTACGGCAAAAACATTATGAAGGGAAACTTGCCACAATCAATCTCTCTAAACTCCTGGCCTCTGCCAAAACAGATAAGGAAGCCATTAAATGGGAAGGGAAAAAAGAGCATCTTTCCGAAGACCTTAAAGACCATTCACTCATAATAGCCACCCAAAATGCCATTGAGCAAAAGATTCCAATAGAATTCTCTGTTCCAATTTTCAACACTGACCGTAGTGTGGGGGCAATGCTTAGCGGCTTCATAACCAAGAAATTTCCAAAGGAAGAGCTCGACAAAGACACGGTGAAGATAAATTTCGAGGGATCTGCCGGACAAAGTTTCGGAGCGTTCCTTATTAAAGGTGTCTCCTTCAATCTCGAGGGCGATGCCAACGATTACCTTGGCAAAGGTCTTTCAGGAGGGAAAATCACTGTGAAACCCCCTAAAAATTCTCCTTTCCTGGCTGAAAAAAATATCATTGCAGGAAATACTCTCCTTTATGGAGCCACTTCAGGTGAAGTTTATATCAACGGACAGGTTGGAGAACGTTTTTGTGTACGCAATAGCGGAGCTATAGCCGTAGTGGAGGGAGTCGGTGACCATTGTTGTGAATATATGACCGGAGGACGAGTGGTTGTGCTCGGACCCACAGGCAACAATTTCGCAGCAGGAATGAGCGGAGGCATCGCCTATGTGTGGAATCCTCTGGGTAATTTTGACTCTTTTTGCAACCTGGAACTCGTAGAACTTACCCTTGTGGATAATGAACACGACAACCACGAACTTCGGAAACTCATCGAAACCCACTATGAAGAGACCGGAAGTCAGTTGGCGTCTGTGCTTCTAAGCGATTGGCAAAAGTCTGTCGGTGAATTTATTAAAGTAACCCCAATAGAATATAAGAAAATAATTGAATCTGAAAAAGAATGACCGTAGGGTCTTTCCATACGGGGTCTTTCTAAGTGGGTTCTTTCTTAGAGCCTTATAAAATTGGGGATATTTATTTCGACCTCATTGTCAGGTTTATCTTACCTAACAATGGGGTCTTATTTCTGTTTGACGTTGTCTTTTGTATAGCATTTCTGAAAAAGAAAACAAAAAAACATAAAACGACCAAAGCGTATATTGCAAATATAAGCCAGGGCCACAGCCAATCACCCATGAAAAGCCGCATCATTCCCTCTCCTGAAGGAGCCGGCATCATTTCCCAGTGGCAAAAATGATTGACAACTGCTCCTGCGGCAATCATACCACCGGTGGCTCCTATTCCGTTACTCATCATCATCAAGAGTCCTTGGCCAAAGCCTTTTGTTGTCTTATCACTCTTTTGGTCCATATAAATATGGCCGGCAATATTGAAGAAATTGAAGGCTATCCCATACACTATCATAGATAATAATAGCCAACCAAGCCCTTCTCCCGGATCTCCTATTCCCAGGAATAAAAACCTGAGACACCATGCCAACATGGCTAAACTTATGACCCATTTAAACCCAATTCTTTTCATTGCAATTCCGGTAATCACCATAAATGCCGCTTCAGAAATCTGAGATAAAGAGAAGAGAAGAGTTGCATTCCCGCTAGCAAGGCTCCCAATATATTCAGGAAAGGCCATGAAATGATTAACAAATGGGACGGCAAAACCATTGGAAATTTGTAAACAGACACCTATAAAAACAGCGAAAACAAGAAAAGTTCTGACATCCTTTATTCTGAAAAGCCGAAATGCCCTAAAGCCGAAAATCTCAGCTACCGAAAAATCGCTTTTGGGCTTTCCTTCCCTAACCACAGGTAAAGTCAAAGTGTAAAAAGCTGTCAGAAGTCCCAGCATACTGCTTGAGAGAAGCTGCATGGAGGTATACTGAAATCTCCGGGAAGCTGCGGGACTCATATCGTTGAGTGTGAATCCGAAAACTCCATCGTAAATATAGGCTGAGTTTACAAACCACATGGCCGCCACAAACCCTATAGTACCCCATATCCTGATGTAAGGGAAACGGTCGACTGGTCTGAGTCCCTTGGATTTTAAAAGGGCAAAGGTAGTGGTGTTGGCCAATGCCATAGTTGGCATATAAAACAATAGAAAGCCAAGATAAAGCAAGAAAAATGGCCAAAAGGAAAAGTGAGGCCTGGAAGAAGCGTAGATCCACAAGCAAAACATCAGAATCGAACCACAGAGATGACTCAGGCCCAACATCCTGACAGAAGGGACAAACCGGTCTGCAATATGTCCAAACAACGCCGGCGTCAGCAAAGAAACAATACCCACAGCGGCATAAAACCATTGGATGTCGGGACCTAGACCACCGGCACCCAATAATTGGCCGAAACACGAGAGATAGCAACCCCATACTCCAAACTGAAGAAAATAAAGAAGGGACAGCCTACCTTTCATGTTGTTGTCAAAAGTTTTGGTAAAATTTAATCCTCCAAATTAATATGGAAGGTCAGAATTTCAATTCTATTCCATTATAGGAAAGGGTCAGAATTTAAATTCTACGCCTCCGAAAATTGTAATACCGGGCATGGGGCAACCATACATCACCTCATATTTCTTGTCGAAAATGTTATCGAGCTTTACAAAGAAAGTAACCGGGACTCTCCAGGGATAGGTGTAAGCACCTCGGAAATTCACGAGAGAATAGCTTTCATTGCCATTGGGATTTCCTGTTTGGAGACTCCAGATATTGTTGTTCTCCAGCTCAAACTCAAAGTTGCCGGGATTAAATGCTAGCGAAAGATCGAGTTTGTTTTTGGGAGCATAAAGCAATGCCTTGTTGTTGGTGTGAAGGTAGGCGTAGCCGGCATAGAATTGCCAACGAGGGAGGAAATGCCAGGTAGCATCAAGTTCAAAACCTTTGTTTTTGAATTTACCGATATTAGAATTCTTACCTAATGCATCTGCCTGGATCATGTCTTTTCCGTCGATGAAATAAAGGGCGACGCCGTAATTCAGTTTTCCGTTGCATACTGTCTGACGATAGGAAAGCTCGTAGTTTAAGATATATTCGGGTTTAAGTTCCGAGTTTGCAGCCCCGTAGAGATAAAGTTCGCGAATATTGGGTGAACGAAATCCTTTTCCGAAAGAAAACTTGATTTCGGAGAGCTCTACCGGGCGAATGATGAAACCTGCCTGCGGCACCCACACATTCCCGAATTGAGAATTATGCTGGAGTCTGACGCCTGCATTAAGGGAGAGGAGATCGCGAATGAAGCCCTGTTGCATCATGACATAGCCGGCCACTTCGTTTTCGTTGTATTTACTCTCAGATCGGGAATAAGGTCTCCCCTCATTATTAGGATCGAAGACGGTCTCTTTCTCTGTATTGAAAACATGCCCGCCCCAATGCTGGAAATCTACTCCCACTGAGAGGTCATTGCCAATCCAAGGATTGAAAGTCTCGAAGAGCGAGAAGCCCATATTATAGTCTTTTAGATGGAAAATGTAGTGGCGTGGCGCCATTCCGGGAGAGTTGCCATCATCGATTGTATGTCTTCCCCAGTTGATATATGCCTGCGCCCCTCCTTTAGCCTTTTCATAGACATTGTTTACATATACAGCAGCATTACCGCGAAACACATCGGTCCACATGTTTTCGAGAGGAGCCTGGATGGTGCCTGGATTGTTGGCTTTGCTTTGGGTCATATCTACGTTGGTGCCTATGCTCCAATGGTGGCTCGGTGCATATTGGAAGTTTAAGTATTGACTGGCAAGCCAATAAGCACTGTTAGGCCGGTTGTTGTTGCTTCGTTCCAACTGACCCGCCAATGTGGCCGAAACTTTGTCCTTCCTGAATCCGGTCATCACGTTAAATTTCGAACTATAGTAGGAACCGAACATAGCCCTTGCCCTTCCTGTGAATCCTTCTTGTTTTTGGGTCTTGGTGATTATATTCACTGAACCTCCCATTGCTCCCGAACCATAAAGTATGGATGAGGGACCCTTCACTACTTCAACACGTTCCACTCCGTTAACGGTGTAAGTGTCGGGATTAGCGTGACCATAAAATCCGGCCCAGGTAGGTATGCCGTCTATCATAAACAAAACGGTGTTTCCTCCGCCGATACCTCTGATTTTAACTGTCCCTCCGGAACCATTAGAGGCTCCAAAGCCCATCATGGTCCTCTGACTCACAAACATTCCCGGTATATGGTTCTGAAGTATTGGGAGGAGGTTGGTCTCTGTCGAACTCTCAATCTGAGCTTCTGTGACTATAGTGACATCAAGTGGTGTTAGGGCCACATTTATTTTCTCAGGAGCCGTCACCACGAGTTCTTGTAGAGAAGTGGTATCGTTTACAACCTGTCCATTTATAAAACCAATTCCAAATGCAAAAGCAGTGAGGCCGCTAAGAAAATGTTTCATAATAATTTGTTTATGGTTTAAGATTTTTTTAATTTTTGGCAAAATTAGTTAAATATTTTATATTATTGTTATATTTCACTAATTAAATTTAGAATATAAGTTATAACTACTGATAATGGACGATAAAAGTTTCTTTGATAAAATAGCCGTTGATTGGGATGCCAACGAAGTATTATCAACGGCTGAAAAAGTAAGGGAGATTTTGGGGCAAATGGAGCTGAAAAAGGGACAAAGAGTTCTCGATCTTGGCACCGGCACAGGAGTCTTGATTCCCTTCATTGCGGAAAAGATTGGAGAAAAGGGGGAAATTATGGCCGTGGATTTTTCTGAGGAAATGTTAAAAAGAGCAAAAGAGAAATTTGGCAATATTATCCCCTCACTCCTCTTTTTAAATCTTGATTTTGAAAATGAGACAATACCAGGAGAGTTTGACAGAATTATCCTTTATTGTGTCTATCCTCACCTAAATACCCCTGTAGAAACTCTTAAATGGCTTAAAACAGTGAATTTAAAACCGGATGGAAAAATTTTCATTGCTTTTCCTTGCGACAATAATTTCATCAACAATATCCATCGGGAAAGACTGTCTCAAAGCGATTCTCTTCCCTCCCCATCTCAGTTGGTGGCTTTCTTAAAAGACCAAGGTCTACATGCAGAGGTTGTGGCTGATACCCCTGAGTCATATATCGTCTCTATAAAATAATGATATAAAAAGCTCCACCCAGGTCATTCCCTTTCCTGTTTTTTCTGTATATTTGCCTTATAAGACCTAAAGCTTTTCTTGATGGATGATTTTGGCTTTTTCAGAGTTGCTGCGGCCTCACCGGAAGTGAGGATTGCTGACCCTAGTTTCAATGCATCGAAAATTATCGACACAGTCAGGAAGGCGGATCTAGATAATGTCGGATGTCTGGTTTTCCCGGAGTTAAGTGTGACAGCCTACACTTGCGGGGATCTTTTTTCACAGGATTTGCTTATTCAAGAGGCTGAAGAAGCAGTTGCCCTTATTCTGGAGAAAACGAAAGATTGCAATCTATTTTTCGCTATTGGCGCTCCTGTGATGGCATTAGGGAAGAGATTTAATTGCGCTCTTTTCCTGGGGCGGGGAAAGTTGTGGGGAATTGTGCCTAAAACCTATCTGCCTAACTATAACGAATTCTATGAGCAAAGATGGTTTGAATCAGGCCGCAACCTCAGGTCGCTTGAAATCGAATATGCCGGATCTCCGACATTAATGGGCACCGACCTTATTTTTGAATGTGATGGAGTAAAAATTGGCATCGAACTATGTGAAGATCTCTGGGTCCCTAATCCCCCCAGCAGTTTAATGGCTATGGCCGGTGCTGAAGTGATCCTTAACCTATCAGCCTCGGATGACATCATTGGAAAACGAGATTATCTGACAGAGCTTATAAAACAGCAATCAGCCCGGTGTCGTTGCGGATATGTCTATTCATCAGCCGGTTGGGGCGAATCTTCCACCGATCTTGTTTTCTCCGCTAAAAACTTTATTGCCGAGGATGGAGCCATTTTTGCCAAAGAGGATTTGTTTCCTATTCATCCGATTTACATATCACATTCGCTCGATATCGAAAAAATCAGGAATGAAAGGGCGAAATTCAATACATTTAGCGTAAGCGAAGACTATTTAAGAGAATTTAGGGTGATTTCATGTGGATTTATACCCTCAAAAGAACCTATAACCGCAAAAGACCCGGAATTTAAAGTTGATCCCTACCCTTTTGTGCCACTGGATCCTAAAAAGCTTGACCAAAGATGTCAGGAAATCATCGACATCCAGGCTTTTGGATTGATGAAGCGCTTAGATGCGATCGGAGCGAAAAAGGTTGTCATCGGCATCTCCGGTGGCCTCGATTCAACATTAGCGCTTTTAGTGGCTCTCAAAGCCTTTAACCGGCTCAATCTCCCTCTTAAAAATATAATCGGCGTCACAATGCCCGGATTGGCCACAAGTTCTCGGACTAAAAATAACGCCACTCTTCTGATGGAATATTTAGGAGTCACCGCTTTGGAAATTCCTATTGGTGAAGCTGTAGCTCTTCATTTCCGCGACATTGGCCAGGATCCCGAAAAATATGACGCCACTTTTGAAAATTCCCAGGCACGAGAACGCACCCAGATACTTATGGATCTGGCTAACAAGGAAGGAGGAATTGTGGTTGGCACAGGCGACATGTCGGAGCTCGCTTTAGGATGGGCTACATACAATGGCGATCAAATGTCAATGTATGGGGTCAATGCTTCTGTGCCCAAAACTTTGGTGAAACATCTCGTGAAATGGTTCACAACTGTCCTGTCTCCAGAAGTTTCAAAGATTCTTCTGGATATCTGCGACACTCCAATCAGTCCGGAGCTTGTCCCATCAAAAGATGGAGAGAACATTGATCAAAAAACAGAAGACCTTGTGGGTCCTTATGAACTCCATGATTTCTTCCTTTTCCATTTCCTTAGGAATTCTTTTCCACCTAAGAAAATCTTCTTTTTGGCCAAAAACGCATTTAAAGGAGCCTATGATGAAACCACTATTCTCAAATGGATGAAAGTTTTCTTCAAAAGGTTTTTCTCCCAGCAATTTAAGCGGTCGTGTATGCCCGACGGTCCTAAGGTGGGAAGTGTTAATCTCTCTCCCCGGGGCGATTGGCGAATGCCCTCGGATGCATCTGTCGCTTTATGGCTAAAACAAATCGATAATCTTTAAGATTCCTCTCTGATGGAAGAAGATTTAAAGGCTTCGTTGAAAACACTAAGAGAGGGAGGGATTATCCTCTATCCCACCGACACCATTTGGGGTATTGGTTGCGATGCTCGCAACAGTGAGGCGGTTAAAAAAATCTTTTCCATCAAAAAGAGAGCCGACAGCAAGTCAATGTTAATGCTTTTAGCCGACGAGAACCTTATCGAGAGATTTGTGGATGAAGTGCCCGATGTGGCCTATCAACTTATGGAAGCCGCCCTAAACCCTCTTACAATTATTTATGACAATGTCTCCGGAGTTGTTCCAGAATTGATTGCTGAGGATGGATCAGCCGGTTTCAGAGTCACCAAAGAGACTTTCTCGCGTGAACTCTGTCGCAGGTTTAGGGCTCCTATTGTTTCCACTTCTGCCAACATCAGCGGAAATCCCGCTCCGGAAAATTTCAGCTGTATTTCCGATGAAATAATTAAGCATATGGATTACGTTGTAAAATTCCGTCAGGAGGAGAAAACTAAAGCCTCTCCAAGCAATATAATAAAAATAGGGAGTGGAGGCTTAGTCAAAATCATAAGATGAAACCTGTTGAAGTTTCCAAAAATGCCCAAAGGGCTAAATATGTGGTTTCCGACTTAGTGGCCGGTGCTCTTGCTTTTTGGATCTTCAATATTGTCAGATTCTTTCTCCTGCATAACTATGAAGTTTCCTATGCTTACCTATGGAATTACCTCGGCTCCACGAAACTCGTCATCGAACAATGTGTTGTGCCGGTAGGAATGCTTGGGATTTTCTGGCTTTCGGGATATTATAATCAACCTTTTCAGAAATCGCGACTTCAGGAGTTCAATGTCACCTTTTTTTCTTCCATTATCAACACAGTGATTATCTATCTGGTATTGCTGATCAATGACCAGACGGGCAAACGTATTATTAACTATGAGTTGATTATTATTCTCTTCGGCCTTCTTTTCTTGTTGGTTTATTTAGGCAGACTCTTCATCACGGATCTTGCTATCCGCCATTTTAAGAAAGATCAATGGCATATAAATGTTTTGATCCTTGGAAACTCAAAGGTGTCGCGGAAAGTGGCTCAACAAATCGAGTCTACCAAGAAAAACTATAAATTCAATGTCAAGGGCTTTGTGGAAATACCCGGAGAACACTCGGTTAAAGACACAATGCCGATCTTTGAATTTGAGAAGCTGGCAGACGTGTGCCAAAAGCAACAGATCAACCAAGTGATCCTTGCCCCGGAAAATCATGACGACAAGAAAGTGCTCAAACTCCTTATGGTGCTTTTCCCCTTGGATATATCGGTTAAAATTTCTCCTGACACATTTTCTTATGTGACCTCAGCTATCAGAATGCAAGATATCTATGGAGACCCATTTATTGATCTTACGAGTCCCACTATAAGCGAATCTTCAAAAAACATCAAGCGGAGTTTCGATGTGGCATTTTCCGCAATTGTCTTGTTTCTTCTATCCCCTCTATTTGCCCTTCTGGCTCTTTTGGTTAAATTTTCATCCAAAGGACCTGTGATCTATAGTCAGGAAAGAATCGGATTACATCAGAAACCTTTCCGAATATTTAAATTTCGGTCGATGATTGAAGATGCCGAAAGAGAGGGGCCAAAACTCTCTTCAGACAACGACAGGAGGATTACCCAAGTGGGACAATGGATGAGGAAATACCGGCTTGACGAGTTGCCTCAGTTTTGGAATGTCTTGAAAGGCGACATGTCAATCGTAGGCCCCAGGCCGGAACGAGACTTTTATATACAACAAATTATACCCCTGGCTCCTTATTACACTCTTGTTTGTCAAGTTAGACCCGGCATAACTTCGTGGGGGATGGTGAAGTATGGTTACGCCTCAAATGTCGATCAGATGGTGGAACGCACGCGATATGATCTCTTGTATTTAGCTAACATGTCTCTATCTCTTGATTGCAAGATTTTAATCTACACAGTGAAAACAATTCTTGGAGGGGAAGGTAAATAAAACCAAGGATGGCATATCAGGAACGACATAATTGGGTCTCAGATGGTTGGGTCAATGTTGTGGCCTGGAGAGAACGTCATATCGGCGAACGTTCTTTCGTAGTGTTGCTCTCTTTGGTAGTTGGAGTGGTCTGCGGTTTTGCAGCCCAGCTGCTTAAATATCTTATCCATGTCATTGCTCATGCGCTGACTGCTCATTTCAGTGAAACTACTGTCAACTGGCTTAATCTTGTTTATCCTCTTGTGGGGATTTTGATAGTCACCCTTTTTCTGAGATTTGTGGTGAAAGACCATATTTCTCATGGGGTCACTAAAGTGCTCTATGCCATTTCACGGAGGAAATCTCGTCTCAAGAGGAAAAACATGTATTCCTCGCTGATTGCCTCCTCCATCACTATTGGGTTTGGAGGATCAGTGGGGGCCGAGGGTCCGATCGTTTTCACAGGAGCCGCTATCGGTTCTAATATCGGTAAAGCCTTTAGAATGTCTCCCCGCATATTGATGCTGCTGGTTGGTTGCGGGGCTGCCGCCGGCATTGCCGGCATCTTCCGGGCTCCGATTGCAGGTATGCTTTTCACTCTGGAAGTGCTGATGATCGACCTCACGGGCACTACAGTGATGCCCCTCCTGATATCAAGCATTTCGGGAGCAACCGTGGCCTATGTCCTGGAAGGGTATAATGCTGAATTCTTTTTCTCTCAAAGCGAGCCCTTCAACTTGCGCAACATTCCCTTTACCCTCCTTTTGGGAATATTCTGCGGACTGATCTCACTCTATTTCACCAAGGTGATGTTTATGATGGAGTCGATGTTTAAGAAATTGCCCAATCAAGCCTATCGGATAATGATCGGAGGTATTATAATGGCAGGGCTTATCTTCGTTATTCCTCCTCTTTATGGAGAAGGATACGGAGCCATCAATCAGCTTTTGGAGGGAGATTATTCCAAAATAGTAGATGGAACCTTCTTCTATTTCGATCGTGACAATGTTTGGCTTATCATGGGATTCATCGCCGCCATTATCCTGATGAAGGCCTTTGCCACTTCCGCCACAAATGGCGCAGGAGGGGTTGGTGGTACCTTTGCCCCTTCTCTTTTCGTCGGGGCTATGTGTGGTTTCCTGTTTGCCTTCTTTTTCAACATCATTTTCGACGGAGCAGGAATATCAAATAAAAATTTTACTCTCCTGGGGATGGCAGGAGTGATGAGCGGCGTCATGCATGCCCCCCTGATGGCAATCTTCCTTACGGCTGAAATGACCGGAGGCTATGATCTTTTTTTGCCGCTTCTTATAGTTTCTACCCTTTCTTATATGACTATCAAAATGTTTCTCCCATATAGTATCTACACTATGCGTCTGGCAAAAGAGGGAGATCTTTTGACTCATGAAAAAGACAAGGCAGTATTAACCCTCCTAAAGGTAGAAAATGTGATCGAACGGGATTTTAAACCTGTCAGGCCCGATATGACTCTAAAACAGGTTGTGGATATCATTGCGACCTCCAACCGTAATCTTTATCCCGTGGTGGATGAGGAAGGAATGCTTATGGGGGTAGTATTGCTCGACGATATTCGCAACATCATGTTCCGGACTGATCTTTACAAGAAGATGACCGTCTCGCGTTTTATGTCTTCAGCTCCGGCAAGAATAGAGATCGACATGCCGATGGATGAAGTCATGCGCACTTTCGATGTAACCCACGCCTGGAACCTCCCTGTGGTCAACCATGGCAAATACATAGGATTTGTCTCTAAATCCAAAATCTTCAATTCTTATCGGAGAGTGCTCAAACACTATTCCGATGAATGAACCTGTTTATTTGATTAAAAATGAAAATAGTCTTTTTTGGCACTCCCGAATTTGCAGTAGAAAGTCTGGATGCAATGGTGAAGGCCGGTTTCGATATAGCGGCCGTAGTCACTATGCCCGATAAGATTGCGGGAAGAGGACATAAACTGATAGAGAGCGATGTGAAACGTTATGCCTTGGAAAAGGGTTTGAAGGTGCTTCAACCGGAAAAACTTAAATCGCCGGATTTTATTGAAACTCTACGTCAGATTAATGCCGATCTTTTTGTGGTCATAGCTTTTAGAATGCTGCCTGAGATAGTCTGGGGCATGCCTCCAATGGGCACATTCAATCTCCATGCCTCTCTGCTGCCGAAATATCGTGGCGCTGCTCCAATTAATTGGGCTGTCATTAACGGAGAGACAAAAACGGGAGTCACCACTTTTTTTCTCCAACATGAGATAGACACCGGGGATATCATCAGTCAGGAGGAAATCGATATCCTTCCGGAGGAAAATGTCGGTGACGTCCACGACAAACTAATGGCCTTGGGAGCAAGGATTGTAGTAGAGACTATCAAAAAAATTGAGAAGGGAGAAGCAAAGGCGATACCGCAACCTGAGGGTCATCATATCCCTGCCCCCAAGATATTTAAAGACACTTGCTGGATAAATTGGGACAAAAAGGCTGAGGAAATTCATAATCTCGTAAGAGGTCTCAGTCCTTATCCGGCAGCATGGTCGCCGTTGGCCGAAGAAAAGGATCCGGAGACAGTGATGGATGTTAAGATTTTTGAGACTTCCTTAAAGGATTTCGGATTGCCAAATGGTTCCCCGGGAGATATTATCATAATGAAAAACCGGCTCTTTGTTTCCACCGGAGATCAGCCAATAGAAATTGTTTCCTTGCAGCCCGCAGGGAAAAAGAGGATGGATGCTGCTGCCTTCCTCCGAGGATATAAACCTCTAAAATTCTTGAATTGATGGACACCTCTAATAAATATTGCTCCATACTTTTCGATGTTTTGGAGTCAAAAGGGGTCAGGGATGTGGTTTGTTCTCCCGGTTCCCGTAATGTCCCATTACTCCTGGCTGCTGCGGCTCGTGAAAAAATGAAAAAACATTTTGCCGTTGACGAACGCAATGGGGCATTCATGGCTCTGGGGATGGCTTCGGTGAGCAATCGGCCTGTTGCTCTAATATGCACTTCAGGGACTGCTTTGCTGGATTATTCTCCGGCAATCGCAGAGGCTTTCTACCAGGGGGTGCCTCTAATTGTGATTTCGGCCGACCGTCCTATCCAATGGATAGACCAGGATGATTCCCAGACCCTCAGACAAGATGGAGTTCTGGATTTTTTCGTCAAGAAAAGCTTCTCCATTCCGGCAGCCATACAAGATTATAATGGGAATGACAATAAAGAGATGGAATGGTATGTAGACCGTCTTGCTAATGAAGCCATGATCACGGCTACCTCTGGTCGTCAGGGGCCGGTCCACATAAATGTTCATCTCTCAGAACCCTTGAATGGTCAATCTGAAAATAAACATAATCATCGATTAATCTCAGCTTTTGAACCAGACACAATTGGCAATCGGGAGATTTTTAAGGAGTGGGCAAAGGAGCTTTCCTCACTAAAAATAATGCTTGTGGCCGGTTTTGGGAGACCGGATGCCGCTCTGCAAAAAGCTGTGAGTGAATTCAGACGCTTCCCCAATGTAGCCATCATGGCCGAAACAATATCAAATCTTCATCTCCCTCCTCAAGATTATAGCGTGGATTCAGTATTGAGTGCCTATCCTTCCGAAGAGCTTGATGAATTAGCACCCGAGGTCATTATTTCTATAGGAGGATCTCTCGTGTCAAGGAAATTGAAAGAATATCTCCGGAGAAATTCTTCCTCATGTCAACATTGGGCTGTGGGGCCTTCCAATTTTCTTGCAGATCCCTTCTTTTCTCTCTCTAAACGCATTGAGATAGATCCTGTAAGGTTTTTCAGAGGAGTAAACGCCCTAATGAAAAAACTCAAGGTAGAGTCAAGTTATCAAGAGGATTGGAACGAAAAGCGATGCAATGCCCTTCGCCGGAAAGCCGAAATTATTGAGGCGGCTCCTTGGTCGGAATTAAAAGCATTTGATTTTATTCTAAAGAGGTTGCCCTCGGATGTAAATCTCTTTTTATCTAACGGCACTCCCATACGTTATGACCAGATACTACCCCATCCTCTCCCCCACGCTTCTTATTGCAATCGGGGGGTGTCAGGGATAGATGGAAGTGTATCAACGGCCATAGGAGGAGCCATTGTCTATAAAGGTCCAACAATTATCATAACCGGCGACCTCTCGATGGCCTATGATATAGGGTCATTAGCTTTAAAGGAGACTCCACAAAGATTCAAAATAATTATCATTGATAATCAAGGGGGAGGAATCTTCAGGTTCATACCATCTACTTCCAACCTGACTTTTCTTGAAGAGTATCTTTGCCAGCCTCCGTTGCTTCCTCTACAGCAGTTAGCTGAGGGTTATGGCTACCATTATTTTGAATGTTCCTCCTACGACCAACTTGAAAAAGTTTTCCCCCGGTTTCTTGATTCCTCGGTCAAATCCCTGCTCCGAATATCCGTTGATGGTATTGCCTCGGCAGCCACACTTCGATCCTATTTTTCCTCATGATCAAATCACCTTGATTATGACGATTTTTCAAGCTTGTTAATTCTTTTCTTGAGAAGACTTTGAAAATCATCCATTTAGAGAAGACCTTTGAAAGCTTGACTGATTGCAAGTAAAAAGGCCGGAGAAAAATTCTCCAGCCTTTATGAAAGCCACACCAAAGGGAATTATGATGAAACTCCGATAGTCAGGATTTGAGTGCC
>JAFLTU010000045.1 GCA_022509125.1 Muribaculaceae bacterium
AATATCAACTAAATCTAAACACAAAAGGAATGAATAGAAAATTACTCAACGGCTTTCTGTTGGTAGCTTTCGCTGCCGGTGGAGTCGCAACATTCACTTCTTGTAAGGATGAGGACTTCAGGACGAACGTCGACTACGAGCTCGACGCTCTCCAGGCTCAGATCAACGCTATCCGTGGCGTAGAGGACGACGCCTTCAAACAGAACCTCCAGAACTGGCTCGACGCCCTTACCGAGGGTGCATCTGATCCTTACAACTGGACCTACGAAGAAATGGTGGCAGCTGTGGCAGCTCTCCAATGGACCTACGACAATGTTGTAGACGGTAACTACGACGAGGTGAAGGAATTCGTAGACGGTCTCTACAAAATGATGTTTGAAAACATCTTCCCGGAAGAAGACTGGTTCCAGACTATCTGGAAAAACCAGAACATGCTCGAAAACCTCAGCAAGAGACCCTCTTCTGTTGGCATCTCTCAGACTTTCAACCCGATGTTTGGAACTATCAACCTTCCCGTTGGTCTGAAGTCAACAGTGCTCGCAGGTTATGTTTACAAATCAAACACAAGCGTAAGCTTCCCGGGCATCATGTATGGCAACCTTGCTAGCGCAGTTCAGGCTTATATTTCAGAAACTGAATTCAACAACACTGTAGGTGCTATTAAGGCTATTTACCCGAACTCATTGGATCTTGCTGCCGGAGAATATGCTTTCTCTGATACAGAAGACTTCGGTAACTTGGGTGGTGCCATCCTTACCATCAACCCGGCTAACCTCGACCTCGAAAGCGACGACTACACTCTTGAGCTTGTAAACTCTGCAGGTGATGTAGTTTTGACTAACGAAGGTGACTCTAAGGGTCTTGAAATCGCTCCTTACGATGGCGACATCCTTACATTCGGTGCTACCCGCGCTGACGAGAGCAACAACCTCTACAAACTTTGCGCTAATGCTGAAGACGACACATTCAGCGGTCTCCTCATCGACTTCGACGACGAGAAGAGCGAAGTAAAGGCTGCTTTCAAACAGCTCATCCAAAACAAAGACCTCAGCAACATAGCTCACTTTGGTGAAGTGCTCTTAGACGCTATCAACGACAAAGTGCCCGCTTATGCTGTAAAGATCTCTTGGGATGAAGAGGAATATGCTTCTTACGATGCAGAAGGTAACGGCGTTGGAACTCCTACTACAATCACCAACTACGTAACTACCGACTATGACCTCGCAGCTGTTGTGGCTCACCCGCTTTCATACGGTACTAACATTGGTAGCCAGATTCCTTCAGGCAAGAAGCTTCCGATGATCAGCCCGCTCACCGAATATCTTGACAGAATCAGCAACAAGCTCAATATCAGCTTCGATGAAGTTGAAGGTGTTGATCCCGTCGTTATCTATATCGAAGTGATTGAAGTGCCTGCTGACGCTGAGGAACATGCTAATGAGCTCATGCTCGTATTCCACGAAAACGATGAGAACGGTGAAGTAATCGGTGAACCGGTTTACTACGATCCCGCACAAGGCAATATCGCTATGGACCAAGCAGCTTTGGAAGAACTTGCTAACGCTCTCGTTGGCGGTTACAACAACCAGGTTGTTAACTCCGATATCGTTAAGAGCATCAACGATGCTATCGACAGCGTCAACGACGCCCTCTCAGATGTTGAAGGTCAGGTTGGCGACTTCCAGGATTACCTCAAGAAAGCTCAAGACAGCAAGCTCCTCACTTACGGCCAGAAACTTGTAGACCTCTACAACCAAGTGGCTGAAAAGGTCAACAACTTCCTTGCTGA
Source organism: Muribaculaceae bacterium (assembly GCA_022509125.1). Lineage (GTDB taxonomy): Bacteria > Bacteroidota > Bacteroidia > Bacteroidales > Muribaculaceae > Lepagella. The sequence continues at coordinate 1,790 of JAFLTU010000045.1, forward strand.
TCCTAACCACTACCTCCAGGTAATGGCTGTCTACAGCGCTGCTGACGGTGCACACCACCTCTCAACTCTTTACGGTGACCCGGTTCACTTCGACTCAAGCAAGGGTGACGGCTTTACAATCTACGCTTCTTCTTACAACGGCGATGTTATCGTGCCTTCATACAAGAAATATGTAGCTATTACAGCTGTTGACGGCGTAGCTTTGACTGCTGCCAATTCAGATAACTACAACGGTGGTGAAAACGCTGAATTCCTCAACACCCTCCTCAACGGTCAGGTGAATAGAATTCCGTTCTACATCTCAGATGATATGGTTGGTCACACTCTGACTATCACTTATCTCTCTGTTGACTACCGTGGCAAGTGCTCTATGCAGAACTACTATGTTCACATCGACTAATTTAGAGAGTAGTTTAGTTTAACAGTAAAAAAGATTCAAGAAATGAAATTAAATAAGATTTTTCTGACTGCTACTCTCCTGTTTGCGGGTGTGTGTGCAAACGCACAGGAGACGGTCACTGAATACGTTTTCCAACCCCATTGGTATGGCCAGCTCCAGATCGGTGGACAGGAGACTGTCGGTGAGGGTAAATTCGGTAAGCTCCTCAGCGGCAACGCCCAGATTGCTGTGGGCTACAAGTTCAACCCCTACATCGGTATGCGTCTCGCAGTTAACGCTTGGGCTAGCCGTGGCGCTGCTAAGTTGAGCTATTTCGACAACGGAAGCAACCACTACTACAAGTGGAACTACGTTGCTCCGACTCTCGACGCTGTTGTAGACCTCACCAACCTTATCGGCGGTTACAACCCTACTCGTCTCGTTGAAGTTGACCTCCTCGCAGGTCTTGGCGTTAACATCGGTTTCCACAACAAGGATGCCCAGAACCTCAACGCTGCATTCAACAACGCATTCAACAACTATCTCAACACTAACTATCCGAAGAGCGATCTCCAAGGAAATCCTATTCTTTACAATGAGACTGTTGACAAAAACGTGCTCCGCGCTTGGGATGGCACAAAATGCCGTTTCCTCGGTCAATTCGGTTGCGCTGTTAACTTCAATGTAAGCTCTCGCGTTCAGATCGGTCTCGAACTCATGGCAAACGTTGTGCCTGACACCTACAACTCAAAGATCGTTGAAAACACCGACTGGTATTTCAATGCTCTCCTTGGCGTAGGCTACAGCTTCGGCCCGAGATACAACGTGACTACCCGCGTGATTGAAGAGCCCGCTCCGGAACCCGTCGTAGTAGAGAAAATTGTTGAAAAGATCGTGGAAGTTCCCGTACAGGTTGAAGAAAAGAAAGTGGAGAAAGAAGTGTTCCGTCGCGACGTATTCTTCCTTATCAACCAATACGTGATCCGTCCGCAGGAAATGGAGAAAGTAGCTCAGGTTGCTGAATACCTCCAGAGCCATCCCCAAGCAACCGTTACTATCACCGGTTATGCTGACAAGGGCACAGGTTCTATGGCCTTCAACCTCCGTCTCTCCGCTCAGAGAAGCCAGGCCGTTGCCAAGGCTCTCCAGGACAAATACTACATCCCCGCTTCTCGCATGATCGTGAAGAGCATGGGCGAAGACATGTATCAGCCCTATCCTGATGCAGTTCAGAACCGTGTAGCTATCTGTATCGCTGAGTAATATTCTAATGATGGAATAACAATCCATAAATTCCTGAAAATCCCGAGTCTGCCCGACTCGGGATTTTTATTAGTTGTTTGTTTCATCCCTTTTCTTTAAATTTGCAAGCAACTATATTTATTATTCATTTCTCAAAGTCCACCGGGATTCCACTATGGAGGAAAAAGTCAAAATTGATGGTCTTTCCTTTGTCCCTTTTCTAAAAGAGGAAGACATCAAGCGTGAGGTGAAAAGAGTTGCCGACGAATTGCGCCATGATCTTGAGGGGAAAGCCCCTTTATTTGTATGTGTCTTAAACGGAGCATTCATTTTTGCCGCCGACCTCATCAGAGAGTTAGGTATTAATGAAGCTCCGATTTCTTTTGTGAGATACAAAAGTTATGAAGGCACCGACACGACCGGAAGCGTTAAACAGATTGTGGGTCTGAATGAAGATATCGAAGGAAAAGATGTAGTCATCATTGAAGACATTGTCGATACCGGCATAACAGCTAACCTCATGGTAAAAGACCTTAAGAAAAGAAACCCGAATTCCGTGAGATTTGTAACACTTCTTCATAAACCTGAAAGCTCGCGCACGGGTTTCAAACCCGACTATGTGGCATTTTCCATCCCCTCGAAATTCATAATCGGCTACGGACTTGACTTAGACGGAAAGGCCCGCAATCTCCGCGACATATATATACATAGTTAGTGGCGAGTGCCAAGTGGCAAGTGCCGAGTGCCAAGTGCCGAGTGCCAAGTGCCAAGTGCCGAGTGCCAAGTTGAGTGCATAGAGCATAGAACACAGTGCACAGTTTTGGAAATAGTGGCGAGTGCCAAGTGCCAAGTGGCGAGTGCCAAGTGCCAAGTGCCGAGTGCCGAGTGCAGAGCAAAAACTATTGAAAAAACGATCAACGAAAATCGATAAACGATCAACGAAAAACAATCAACGATTAACGAAAAACGATAGAAAACCAAAAACCTAAAATCCATGAACATCGTCTTATTCGGAGGGCCCGGCAGCGGCAAGGGAACACAGAGCGAGAAACTAATCGACAAGTATGGACTCCATCATATCTCGACAGGAGAAGTGCTCCGTGACCATATCAAACGTGAAACCGAGCTTGGCAAGATCGCTAAATCATATATCGATGAGGGTCAACTTATCCCCGACGACCTGATGATAAGAATTCTCGACGATGTTTTGGAGAAAGAGGCTAAAGACAAGCCGGGAGTGATCTTCGACGGTTTCCCGCGTACAATCCCTCAGGCCGAAGCGCTTAATGAACTTCTTAATAAAAGAGGAAAAGAACTTCATGCCGTAGTGGGGCTGGAAGTGCCCGACGAAAAACTCGTGGCTCGCATGATCCAACGGGGTAAAGATACAGGCCGAGCCGATGACAATGAGGAGACTATCAAAAAGCGCTTGCACGTTTATCATAATCAAACCTCTCCTCTAAAGGAGCATTACAAGAAACAAAATAAATACGTGGCCATTGACGGCGATAGAGAAATCAACAACATCTTTGAGGCCATCACAAAGGAACTCGATAAGATCGGAAAACCTGATGTTAGAGATTAGAGAATAGAGAATAGAGATTAGAGTTAGAGTTTTTAGAGTTTAGAGATCAGAGATTAGAGATTAGAGGTTAGAGGTTAGTGAAAAGAGATTAGAGATTAGAGTTTAGAGTTTAGAGTTGAGAGGTTAGGGATTGGTAGGGTTTAGGGTATAAAGTTTAGAGTTTAGAGATTCTCTATTCACTATTAACTTTTCACTATTAACTATTCACTATTCACTGTCCACTATTCACTGTCCATTATTCACTATTCTCTATTCATTATTCACTATTCACTATTAACTTTTCTCTTTTCACTTTTCATTTTAAACTTTGTTATTATTAGCAAATTTTGTTATTTTTGCAGAAAGAATTTTAAGGCAAAAAAAGAGTCGATTGTGACTAATCAATACAGCAAAAAATTCCCAATCGAAGCTATCATACATCCAAACATAGACAACTAAATCACTAATCACTAACCCAAAAAAGGGCGATAGCCCATCAGACAGCAAGGTTTCCCCGTGAGGGGGACAGAATTAAGACATTATGGATTCAGAAAAGAAACCGAAACGCCCCCGTATCGGGAGCATTCCTCCGTCGGGCAATTTGGAAGACGGAAGCTCAGAGAAGCGTTACGAAAAAGTGAACTATCCTATCGATGAAAAACGAAATGATGGCCAGCATCATGGATTCCAACGCCAGGGATATCAGAACAGAGGCTATCAAGGAGGAGGATACCAGAACCGACAGGGAGGGTATCAGAGGAATCAGGGATACCAAAATTATCAAGGCTATCAGAATTATCAGCCCTATCAGGCAAACCAACAGGGCGACCAGGCTCCTGAAACCAAAGCGGAAGGGGAGGAGAATGCTTCAGATCAACCGCGTGAGGTTTATCAGCCCAGGCAGGGTGTCTATCAACCCCGGCAGAATTATCAGAATTATCAGCCGAGACAAAATTACCAGAATCGTCAGGGAGGTTATAACCAAGGCTACAACCGCCAGGGAGGTTACAATCAAGGCTACAACCAAAACCGCCAGGGAGGATACAACCAGGGCTACAATCAGAACCGTCAGGGAGGTTACAACCAGGGTTACAACCAGAACCGTCAGGGAGGTTACAACCAGGGTTACAACCAAAACCGCCAGGGAGGATATAACCAAGGCTATAACCAGAACCGTCAGGGCGGCTACCAGAACCGTCAAGGAGGCTACAACCAGGGAGGTTATAACCAAGGCTACAACAAGGGATATCGCAACCAGGGCAACAATATGAAATTCATGCCCCGGCCCAAACAAATTGACTATGTCATCGATGATATCAATCCCGAGGAGGAAGTGCGCCTAAACAAATACATGGCCAACGCCGGAATCTGTTCACGCCGTGAAGCTGATGAATTTATCGCAAAGGGTCTCGTGAAGGTTAACGGAGTTGTCACTACCGAACTCGGAACCAAAATCAAGCGTGACGACGTTGTGGAATATGACGAAAAGGTTGTGGTGCCCGAAAGAAAATGCTATGTGCTCCTCAATAAACCTAAAGATTGTCTGACCACCAGCGATGATCCCAACGGACGTCTCACAGTCTTGGATATCGTAAAAAATGCATGCCAAGAAAGAATTTATCCGGTGGGCCGTCTCGACAGAAACACCACAGGAGTGTTGCTGCTTACTAACGACGGAGACCTCGCTTCAAAACTGACTCATCCAAAATTCGTGAAGAAGAAAATCTATCACGTTTGGACCGATAAAGATATTACGGAAGAAGACATGCAGAGAATCGCCGATGGCATCGAACTCCCCGACGGTGAAATACATGCCGACGCAATTAGCTATGTCAGCGAAACGGATAAAAATCAGGCGGGCATCGAAATCCATAGCGGCAGAAACCGTATCGTCAGAAGAATTTTCGAACATCTCGGTTACCGTGTCACAAAACTCGACCGAGTCTATTTCGCCGGACTGACCAAAAAGAACCTTCCAAGAGGCCGTTGGAGATACCTGACGCAGGAGGAAGTGACTGCTCTTAGAACCGGCAGATTTGAATAATATAGAATAGCATTTCCCGAAAATCTCCCCTCCGGGGGAGAATTTCTTTGTGGAAAACCTCATTATGCGGCTGTGGTAGAAAAACCGCCAGAATAGAGGGCTATAATTTTTTAGATAACATCAATGAAAAAGAAAACTATAAAAGAAATCCTCAAGGATAGCGAGGGGCTCGTGGGGAAAGAAATCGACGTGAAAGGTTGGGTTAGAACTCGCAGAGGAAATAAAAACGTGCAGTTCGTGGCTCTCAACGACGGCAGTACAATCAACAATCTTCAGATCGTGTTCGACCTCTCTAAATTTTCGGAGGAGGAACTAAAAAGCATAACCACAGGTTCGAGCATCCACGTGAAGGGTGAGCTTGTAGCCTCTCAAGGAGCGGGACAAAGCGTGGAAGTGCTTGCCCGTGAACTTGAAATATATGGCACTGCTCCGGCTGACTATCCTCTCCAGAAAAAGGGTCATACCATGGAATTCCTCCGCGAAAAGGCTCATCTGCGTCCGCGCACAAACACTTTCGGAGCAGTTTTAAGGATAAGGCACGCTCTGGCCTATGCTATTCATAAATTTTTCAATGACAAAGGGTTTTTCTATTTCCATACTCCACTAATCACGGCCTCTGATTGCGAGGGGGCAGGAGCTCAGTTCCAGGTGACCACCCTTCCACTCAACGAACTCCCAAAAACTGAAGAGGGAGCCATCGACTATTCAAAAGATTTCTTTGGGAAAATGGCGAGCCTGACAGTGTCGGGGCAGCTCGAAGGAGAACTTGGGGCAACGGCTTTGGGACAAATCTACACCTTCGGACCAACCTTCCGAGCCGAAAACTCCAACACGCCGCGACATCTATCGGAATTCTGGATGATCGAACCCGAAATGGCCTTCTATGAGATTGAAGACAACATGGATCTCGCTGAGGAATTTATAAAATATTGCGTTAGCTATGTGCTTGAACATTGCTATGATGATATCAAATTCCTTAACGATCATTTTGACCACGATCTCATCGAGAGACTCAAATTTGTAGTTGACAATGATTTCGTCAGACTCTCCTACACTGATGGAGTCAAGATATTGGAGGATAGTGGTAAGAAATTCGAATTCCCGGTTAGCTGGGGTATCGACCTGGCTTCAGAGCATGAAAGATATCTTGTGGAGGAACATTTCAAAAAACCCGTGATCCTGACCGATTATCCCAAAGAAATCAAGGCTTTCTATATGAAGCTTAACGATGACGGAAAGACTGTCAGGGCTATGGATGTGCTGTTCCCGAAAATCGGTGAAATCATCGGTGGAAGCCAGAGGGAGGAAAATTATGAAAAGCTGATGGCACGTATCGATGCACTGGGACTGGAGGGGATGGAATGGTATCTCGACACCCGTAAATATGGCACAGTCCCTCATAGCGGCTTCGGTCTGGGCTTCGAACGCCTCGTGCAATTTGTCACCGGAATGCAAAACATCCGCGATGTCATCCCCTTCCCACGATATCCCAAGGCTTGCGAATATTGATAAGAGACCTGCCTGTTTAGAGATTTTTTCTCAGGCTTCAGGCTCTAAAAAATGAAGCAAAAAAGTTTTGAAAGAGGAAAAGGGACATACAGAATATAAAAAACCCATTTTGAATAAGGTCAAGGCCATGGCAATTTTGATCATGGCTTTGATTTTACATTTTTCGGGCCTCAACTGTATGGCCGAGGAGCAGTCCGAGGAGCCAGCGGTTCCTTCCTTGGATAATCTGACCATCAGCCTCATCACTTGCTATCCGGGTCCTGAAATCTACGAACTTTGCGGCCATTCGGCAATAAGAGTCCGAGGAATCGGGGAGAAGGGACAAAGAGTAGACTCAGTCTGGAACTATGGCATCTTCGATTTCAACCAGCCAAATTTCGTCTACCGCTTCGTGAAAGGAGAAACCGACTATAAGGGAGCCGCGTATCCCTTCGCTTGGTTTATGCCCGAATATATAAGAGGGGGTAGAGAGGTGGTGGAACAAGACCTTAATCTGACTCCCGAAGAGAAGAAGGATCTACTGGCGTTGTTAAGAAATTCGGTGAAGCCTGAAAATGCAACCTACAGGTATAACTACATAAAAGACAACTGTTCCACTCGGATTGTGAACCAGATAGACTCAGCTTCGAGCGTGGAGATAATTTTTCCCTTAGAGGGAAAATATGGAACCTATCGCAACACGATGCGGGCCTATCACAAAGGATATCCCTGGTATCAGTTTGGAATCGACGTGGCCCTTGGCTCGGGCCTGGATGAGAAAACGGGAGCCCGGGAGGAAATGTTTGTGCCTGTTGAATTGATGGAATATGCCGGGAATGCTCATTTTTCCGACGGTAGACCCTTGGTTAGTTCAACCCGCATTTTAAACCGAGGAAAAGGAGACGTGACACTGCCTCCGACTCCATGGTTTCTAAGTCCGCTATTTTGGTCATGGCTCGTAGCATTGGCCCTAGCCGCAACGGTGGCTTGGAATATCTTTAAATTTAGGCTTTATCTGCCTGTCTACGGGGCGTGGTTCTTTATTTTGGGACTCGCGGGATGCCTCGTGGCTTTCCTCGTCTTTATTTCAGTGCATGAGTCGACAAGTCCCAACCTTTTGATATTCTGGTTAAATCCCATGCAGTTTCTATTCACCCTCTCTGTGGGAATCAGGAAACTGCGGCTATTGGCTCTCGCAATGGCTTGGTATAATATCCTGGCTTGCGGAGTCTTGCTTATCGTTTCTCCCTGGTTTACCCAAAGTTTCAACGCAGCCTTTTATCCTTTGCTCCTTGCAACCTTCGGATTGGCCGGAGCATATGCAATAATTGCCCCAAAGTCAAGTTATAAAAGAAGATGAGACGATTGCTGACTACAATGATGATGGGTCTGGCCGGCATCCAGGGGTCAATGTACCTGGCAGCTGAGAATAGGCCACGGCTCGTTGTGGGCATTATGGTCGACCAATTGCGCACCGACTATCTCGAACAGTTAAAAGATATGTTCGGCCAGGGAGGCTTCCGAAGGTTGATGGATGGGAGCCTTTATTACAAAGACATCGATTTCAAGGTGGTCCCGGGCGACGCTGCATCGGCTTCCGCTGTTGTCCAGACCGGAACATATCCACGATATAACGGGATAGTGGCCTCTTTTGTCTATGACCCCGCATCTAAATCCCTGCGTCACATTTTTTCCGATGATAACTATATCGGAAATTTCACCGACGAAAAATATTCTCCGGCTGCTTTACGGGTGACCACTCTCACCGACGAATTGACAATAGAGGAGAAAGGGAAGACACGCATCCATAGTATTGCTCCCGAGTCAGCCCAGGCTTTAGTAATGGCCGGCCACACCGGAAACTCAGCCTTCTGGATTAACGACGAGTCGGGAAGATGGTCGAGCACTACCTACTATCAAAATCCGCCGGCTTATCTTCAAAACCTTAACTATAACTCGCCGTTAGTGGCTCGCCTCGACACAATCAGATGGACTCCGGTAAAAGGTGGAGAGCCTTATCCTTTGGTCGATGTAAACGAGCTGAAAAGTCCTTTTAGATATTCCTTCCCAAGGAGCGACCGCGATGTCTTCTCCAACTATAAGCAATCGCCCTATGTTAACCGCGATATCACTGAGGCGGCAGCTAAATATCTTGAGGAATTAAACCTGGGGAAAAACGCGGAATTCACCGATGTTTTAAACCTGGGTCTAACGTTGACTCCTTATCCCGGAGCTGAGGAGAACTACCGTTATACTCTCGAGGACGCTTATTTGAGGCTCGACTCAGACCTCGAAAAGTTTTTCAATGCCCTTGATAGACAGGTGGGCCGTGACAACCTCTTGATCTACCTTATCTCTACCGGATATTTCAACGAGCCCGCTGTAGATTCAAGCAAATATCGTCTTCCGGGGGGCACCTTCTCCGTGAAACGAGCCATATCTCTTTTAAACGCTTACCTTTCAGCCAAATATGGTAATGGAGCCTACATAGAGCGTTTTGTTGATAACCAGATTTATTTCTCGGCCCCTCTTCTCGAAGAGAAGGGAATAGAGACAAAGAGAGTGGCCGAAGATGCTCGTGATTTTCTGGTCAGAATGAGCGGTGTGGCCGATGCTTTCACAATGGCCGATCTTTTGAATCCATCAATAGATGAATTAGACCGCCTCAGACTAGCTGTAGACCCTAAATCTGCAGGTGACATATTTGTGGAATTCAGTCCCGGATGGACTGTGGTCGACGATTCCAAGTTTCCCTCAACAGTCAAGGATAATAAAAATACTGCGTATCAGTTCCCCGGATTTATTTTGATTCCCGGAGAGAACCCCAAAGTGGTGGAAGAAACAATTGAGGCGGTCGATATCGCTCCCAAAATTGCCGGCGCCCTAAAAATCCGCCCCCCAAATGGAATTAATAATTAGGAAATAAGTATTAGGTTTGTGGTTTTAGGCATTTGATGCCTGAGGTTTCTTAAAATTCCTAAGAGTCATAATTCTATTAAACCTTCTAACCCTCCTAAACTACCAAACTCTCAACCCCCAACAAACAAAAAACTAAAAAATGGCATTAGGAAATATATTAAAGAAAATATTCGGCGACCAAAGCGAGAGGGCTGTGCGCCCCCTTTGGAACCGCCTCGAAAAGGAAATCAATCCTATTAGCGAGGAGATAAAAAATATCAGCAACGACGACCTTAGGAAGCGTATCGACGTGATTCGCGATTCAATCCGTGGTGAGGCTAAGGAATATGAAGATGAGATGAACGATCTCCGGAAGGAGCTCGAATCATTGGACTATGACAAGAGAGAACCTTACTGGAAGAAAATCGACGACCTTCGCGAGGAGAAATTCAAAATGTATGCCCGCAGACTCGACGAAGTTCTTCCGGAGGTATTTGCTGTGGTCAAGGAGACTGCAAGAAGATTCAAAGAGAATGACCTCATAGAAGTCACAGCTACCGATTTCGACCGTGAGCTTGCCGGGAATGGTAAGGATTTCCTTATGATAGAGGGTGACAAGGCCGTATATCGTAATTCATGGATGGCCGGCGGCAACCAAATCACTTGGGACATGGTCCATTATGATGTGCAGCTTATCGGTGGTATGGTGCTCCATGGCATACTCAACGGCGACAAGGCTTCAAACAATATCGCTGAGATGGCCACAGGTGAAGGTAAGACCCTTGTGGCTACTCTCCCGGTATTCTTAAACGCCCTCACAGGCGAGGGAGTCCATGTAGTGACAGTCAACGACTATCTTGCAAAACGTGACTCCGAATGGATGGGTCCTCTCTATCAGTTCCACGGTCTTAGCGTTAACTGTATTGACAAGACTGATCCCAACTCCGAAGAGAGAAGGCAGGCTTACAGATGCGATATCACATTCGGCACAAACAACGAATTCGGATTCGACTATCTGCGTGACAATATGGCTTTGCAGACCAGCGATCTCGTGCAACGCGACGAGCACTACTATGCAATCGTCGATGAGGTTGACTCTGTGTTGATCGACGATGCGCGAACCCCTCTAATCATTTCGGGACCTGTGCCAAAGGGTGACGACCAGATGTTTATCGAGTTCAAGCCGAATGTTGAAAAAGTGGTCAACGCCCAGCGGAAACTTGTGCAGAATCTCCTTTTGGAAGCCAAAGACAAGATTTCGAAGGGTATGGCTTCAAACAACAAGGAACTCACCGAAGAGGGTGGCCTTGCCCTTTTCCGTGCCTACAAAGGCTTGCCCAAACATAATCCCCTTATTCGCTATCTTAGCGAGGATGGTATAAAGCAGCTGATGCTCAAGATAGAGGCCAGATATATGGCCGACAACAACAGGGAAATGCCTATAGCCGTAGAGCCCCTTTTCTTCGTCATCGACGAGAAAAACCATAGCATCGAGCTTACCGACAAAGGTATTGAAGTGCTCACGGGAACCACCCAGGATCCACATTTCTTTATCCTTCCCGATATCGCAGCCCAGCTTTCGGCTGTGGAGGGTGAAGAGACCTCCAAGGAAGAGAAGCAACAGAAAAAAGATGAGCTTCTACAAAATTATTCTATCAAGGCCGAAAGAGTCCATACTGTCAATCAGCTCCTGAAGGCATATACGCTCTTCGATAAGGATGTGGAATATGTCATCGACGATAATAAAATCAAGATTGTTGATGAGCAGACAGGCCGTATAATGGAGGGACGCCGATATAGCGACGGGCTCCATCAGGCAATCGAGGCCAAGGAGGGCGTTAAAGTGGAGGCGGCCACCCAGACCTATGCCACCATCACTCTCCAGAATTATTTCCGCATGTATCGTAAACTGGCAGGAATGACCGGTACGGCTATGACTGAAGCCGGAGAATTCTACGATATCTACAAACTGGAGGTTACGGAGATACCCACCAATCGACCGGTGATACGTAACGACCAAAACGACCGTGTCTATCGCACTAAAAAGGAGAAATATGCTGCAGTTATCGCTGAAGTGGAAGAGATGGTGAAACAGGGAAGGCCGGTGCTCGTCGGCACAACCTCTGTGGAAATCTCGGAACTTCTCTCCAAAATGCTCCAGCTGCGTAAGATTCCCCATCAGGTCTTGAATGCCAAGCAACACCAAAAGGAGGCTGAAATCGTGGCCCATGCCGGAAAGACGGGCACTGTCACCATCGCTACCAACATGGCCGGTCGAGGCACCGACATCAAGCTCACTCCGGAAGTGAAGGAGGCCGGTGGACTTGCGATCATCGGCACGGAGCGTCATGAGTCACGCCGAGTTGACCGTCAGCTGAGAGGACGTGCCGGCCGTCAGGGTGACCCCGGTTCATCAGTCTTCTTCGTTTCGTTTGAAGACACTGTCATGCGCCTTTTCGCAAATGAAAGAGTAGTCAAAACCCTCGATCGTCTCGGTTTCGAGGAGGGTGACATGATCGAGAGCAAGATGGTCACCAAATCTATTGAGAACGCTCAGAAGAGAGTGGAGGAAAACAACTTCGGTATCCGTAAACGTCTTGTGGAATATGACGACGTCATGAACGCCCAAAGAAAGGGAGTCTATGGCAGACGCCAGAACGCTCTCAAAGGAGAAAGAATCGGCACCGATATCGCCAACATGATATATGAGACAGCCGAATCTTTGGCCAACAGAGGATATGAAAACGGGTTCCCCGATTTTGAAGAGGATGTGTTGAAAAATCTGGCTATCGAAGTGCCATTCTCGGAAGATGAATACAACAAACTGGATTCTGCAGACATCGCCGACAAACTCGCCGAAGAGGCTATGCGCACCTATGAACGCAACAAGCAGAAGATTGCTGAAGGAGCGATGCCCTATATCAAGGATTTCGTAGAAGAGAAAGGTGCAACGGGCCAAGTTGGGGTCCCTGTGACCGACGGACGCCGTGTCTTCAACATCCGGTGTGACATCAAGGAGGCCTACGACAACGGATGCAAACCCTTGACTAAGGCTTGGGAAAAGACAGTGCTTCTTTCTTCGATCGACAAGTCGTGGCAGGAACAGCTTCGCGAAATGGATGAGCTTCGTAAATCTGTGCAGAATGCCTCCTACGAGCAGAAAGATCCTCTCGTGATTTATAAGCTCGAGGCTTACGAGCTTTGGAAAAAGATGGTCTGGGAAATGAATTCAAAGGCCGTGGCAACCTTGATGAGAGGCCGATTGGCAGTTCCGGATTATGAGGAGGCAAAGAAAGCCGAGGAGGCTGCCAAGGCTGCTCAGGAACAGCAGCGTCAGGCTGCATCGCTGGCTCGCCAGCAACAGATCCGCAGGGAATACAGCACAGCCGGAACGGGTTCAAATCCTTATGCCAACTATAGCACGACGCGTGAACAATATCCCGGGGAAGCTGCTCAACGGGCTGCAGCTCAAAACGTCAACCGCCGTCAGGGACCTGCAGCCCCCATTAAGGCTATGCCGAAAGTGGGTAGAAACGAGCCTTGTCCTTGTGGCTCAGGTAAGAAATATAAAAACTGTCACGGCCGAGACTGACAGGCCCCTATTTTAAAGCTTACAACTCAAACCCTGATATTCTATAAACTGAGGGCCATAAAGAGGGCATAACCGATCAGCCCCAGGCAAAAGGATATCCCGGTCCACATCTTCGAAAGCCGGCAGAAATCATGAGATTCCAGATTTTTGCCGGCTTTCCATGCGTTGCGACTTTTATAAGCATATACTAAAGCCACTATACCTGTTGGCAGGCAGCAAAAGATTGTGACCAGCCAGGCATATCCAATCATATTGAGAGGGGGATTAGCGGTGTCGCGGCGCCCCTCTATCTCTTCGAGGGTGGGGAGAGGATCGTTGCCGGTCTCTTCCAAATATCGGTCGAACCTTGACGGCGGAGGGCCCTGTCGGGGTTCATCTTTGGCCACCTTCCATTTGTCGTTGTCGTCAGCCGGACTATAGCTTTCTGTGCCGGGATGCATGACATCGTAGAGGTGATTGCGGAAAAGGCGGCACACATCTGCATTCTCCTCGGCTCTCTGCCAATCAGCCATCCCTTTGGTCCATATATATGTGGAGGGCCTCACTCCTGCAGAAGGCAATTCCTCAAGAGTGAAGGGCCCTTTTTGTTCGCCATCGATCATGGCATAATACTTAGTCGCCATCGATCAATAGAATGAATTGAAGATACTAAGATTTCCCAGCGACAACAGGCATATTATTCCCAGGCCTGCAAGAATAAGCCCTATGATTGTCATGATCCTTGCGTTGGCGTTGGCTGCGTCTCCTTCCCTGTCGAAACCCTGGGCATAGAGAGTATTGGCCTTATTGGCCTGCACGATACCAACAATTCCGAAAATGGCCCCGATGCAGGAGGTGAAGAATCCGGCAATAGCGGCGATGATTGCCCAGGGAAGCCAGTTTGTCCGGAATGACGGCCGGTAATTGTTTTGATATTGGCGATTGTAATGAGGCTCTTGTTTATAGTAGGGATTTTGGTCTGCATAAGGATCCCTTCGTCCGTAACGGTCATAGGAATGGTCGGTGCGGTATTGAGGATTGTTGGCAAACCGATTGTCGGGGCCGTTATATTCCGGAGGAGTTTGGCGAGGTTCGTAATGGGGCTCAAATGGAGGTTCAACCCTGGGCGCGAAGGCCGGCGCAAGTTCCGGAAAAGTATGGGCAGCTACCCAATTCTCAATTCCGGGTTTCCACACAAGGGTTTCAGGCTTAAGAGCCGGATGAACGAGAAGTTCCTCAAGCGTGAAGGGACCTGCAGATTGTTCATCCACCACCATAAAATAATATTGCTGTTGGCTGTCGTTTACTTCCATTCTTTTGATTATAAAGTGAATCAGACGGCCGGGTTAGGAGGGGGGCCGCCTGATTCTGGGGATTTAAGGGGGGAGCGATAAACGGGATTCGAACCCGCGACCCTCAGCTTGGGAAGCTGATGCTCTA
>JAFLTU010000046.1 GCA_022509125.1 Muribaculaceae bacterium
ATTAGCATTTCCTCTTCTTAAGGACAATATTAAAATCCTTCACAAATCTTACTTTAATGCAACAAATAGGACAAATACTATAACATTTTCTCCCTCCTTGTAAATTCCCTTACATTTCGTTATAATTTATTTCGTAGTTAATTTCTTTTTAGGAGGTTTTCATGCGTATGCGTAAATAAAAATAAGGGGCAACTGAAATTCTACGGTTTCTTTTAACAAAGCAGCCACGGGAATCCCGTGGCTGCCTTAACGTGAAGGCCTTGCGGCCTTCTCTTTTATTTATTGGATTACCATTTCTGATAATGGATATTTTCAGTCTTGAACTTGTCTTTAGGTTCAGGATTTTCTGCCGGATAACCCAGAGTAACAACGTTTAGAGGAATTATATTTTCGGGGATTTCAAGCACTCTGCAAACTCCTGGAACTATTTCAGGATTGGGATAAACACCACACCACACAGCTCCAAGTCCATAAGCATGCGCTGCCAAAAGAATGTTTTCGGTCGCTGCAGAACAATCTTGCACCCAGTATTCTTTACCAACACCCTCTCCTGTTTTGTCCATGTTACCACAAACTATGATAGCTGCAGTGGCCGTCTTCAGGTTAAACCAGGGTTTGATGACATTAAGAGAATCGAGCACCTCTTTTTCAGTCACAATAATAAAGGCCCATGGTTGGGCATTCATAGCAGAAGGAGCTGCCATTCCGGCCTTAACCAAGAGATCGAGAGTGTCTTTCGCTATCGGTTGGTCAGTGAACTGACGGATACTCGTTCTTGTCATGATATTCTCAATGACTGCGGCACACGCGTCGGTGTTTTTACATTCTTCTTTCTCAACCTTCGATTCAGCGCAAGCTGTCATCATTCCTGCTGCCAAAAGCATACCTGATAAAATTTTTACTATTTTCATAACTTATTATAAATTAATTTAACTTTCTCATGACTAATTGTTTGATTGTCAATATCAAGCCTTGGAGGGACTCAGTCACGGTGTAACCGTGACCATAATCCGTTTGCGAAGCTGGCGATAAAAGCCCTGGAGGGGCTCCGTCACGGTGGAACCGTGACAATAATAACCGCTTGCGAAGCTGGCGGAACACAGCCCCCCTCGCCTCCTCAACCTCGGAGAGGTTGATTTTCTAATAATAACATAGAAGAAAAATAATTTAGGAGCCATATTTTTTAGGAAAGGAAGTCTCCTGACTTCCGCCTCGGTTACCTGGTTTTCGGAGGTCAGAGACCTCCGTTCCTAATTTTTATAAATTAATTTTCTTTCTAACTTATTATTATTGGCAAATTTACAAAAAAATTGCTAACCCAGATTTCTTTTTTAATATTCTTACCAACAAAATTCTAATTTCTTTGAAATAGCATGCGATATCACTACAATTCGGTGTTTTAGTTTCTTTTGTTGAAAGACCAAATAACATTTTGATTAATCTTTATTAGTGCTTTGATTGTTATATTTTTAAAGAATAAAAACTTATTAAAAACTGACAATTATGAACCCGAAAGAATTTTCAGAGGCTATTAGCCAAAAAGATGTTTATTTAGTTGACGTAAGACCTGCAAGTGCTTATGATGAAGGCCATATAAAAGGGGCCCACAATCTTGATGTGGAAGACCCTGATTTCGATAAAAAGGCTGAAGCTACTCTCCCTAAAGAAGACACAATTGCCGTTTATTGCAAAACGGGGATGCATTCGGCTCTTGCAAAACAGAGACTTGATGCTCTTGGCTATAAAGTTATAAACCTCGATAATGGATTGAATTCATGGATTGAGGCAGGATTACCCACCACATAAAATTCTATATGCGCTAAGGAAACCTCAACTCTTCTAAATCAAAGCCGGGAGTATAGAATCGCTAACGGCAAACCCTGAGCGAGTAAAGCTCAAAAAGTCATCAAACTTCTGTAATAAATCTGCCTTTATGAAAGGCCGGGCTTCTTGCAGAAGTTTTTCTTTGGCTTTGTTGCCAAACCTATCTTTAAATTCCTTGAGATTTAAACCCTCGACGGTGCGAAGCCGGGTCATGACCATCTCTTCCCTCATCTCCTCCAAACTCAAGACTTCCTGAGAATAAAATTTAGATTGACTCAACTCTTCTAAGTCTTTGGATAAAAAATGGTTTAGATAACCTTTTAAATCACAGGGATTCCACCGGCGGACTGATTTACCGTCATAGGAATGAGCTCCCGGTCCTATTCCTACATAAGGATGTCCGTGCCAATAAGATATATTGTGGCGGGATTCTCGTCCCGGTTTACAATAATTTGAAATCTCATATCTTTCGAAGCCGGCCTCTTCAAGCGAACTGACTGTTAAATCATACATTTTAAACCAAAGATCTTCATCAGGTAAAGAAATTCGATTCTCTCTATGGAGGATAGTCATGGCCGTTCCCTCCTCAAGCATGAGGGCATAAGAAGAAATGTGGGCAGGAGACAAGTTTAGAACGCCTTCCAGCGAGCGGCGATAGCTTTCAAGCGTCTGACCCGGAATTCCAAACATCAAGTCAATTGAAATATTATCAATATTTTTGGCAAGCATTCTGCAAGCCTCTATTGCTTTTTTAGAATCGTGGCTTCGACCCAGAAGTTTCAGCTCCCTATCCTGCAGTGTCTGGACTCCCACACTGACTCTATTGACACCAAATTCCAGCCAAGTCTCTATCTTTTCCATAGAGACATCCTCCGGATTGACCTCTATTGTGAATTCCTCTGCCTTAAAAGGGCCAAGGATAGACTTAATGCCCTCTATCAGATTCTTGAAATCTGAGGAAGGTAGCAGGGATGGGGTTCCTCCCCCAATGTAAATAGTGGATGGTCTCTCTGAGATTTCTTCCGATCTGACTGTTAGCTCATTGATAAAAGCTTTGACGAGTCCCGTCCAATCGGCAATGCGTACGCCTCCTGTATAAAAATCACAATAGAGGCATTTTTGCCGACAAAAAGGAATATGAATATAAAGACCGCTCATCACCCCCCTTTATATCACCCCCTTTATATCACCCCACTCTTTTCCCAAACGGAAGGAGGGCCAGGAGCATTAGTTTGAAATTCTCGAGTCCGAAGGGAATACCGATGACAGTGATGCAGAAAAAGATGCCCCAGAAAAGATGGTTGACGGCTATTGCTAATCCCCCGAGAAACCACCATATCACATTCATTATGCCGGCCAGACACCCCGAGGGCCAGCCATCATTATGGATATCTGTGCCGAAGGGCCAAAGGGCCACCAAAGCAAGCTTCATGGTTTGGAGTCCAAAGGGGATACCCACTATCGTGACCATCAATAGAATGCTTGAGATAAAATAACCGATTGCTGATATCAGACCACCGAATATGACCCAGATGATATTTAAAATTATCTTCATTTCTATTTGTTTTGGATGTTCAAATTTACTCCCCTTTCATTTGTTAAACAAAATTTAAGGAGGTTTTTGGGTTTCTTTTGAGGGATTATGATTAATTTTGCGGAAATTAGAGACTCTCATGGGATCACGCTTGAAAAAAATCAACTTCTGGCTGCGCCGTAAATCGCATCTCCCTTTGGTATTGATTGGAAGTTTGGTGGTGCTCGTTCTCTTTTTCAACGATGAGACGTCATTGGCTCTCAACATGAAATACGAGAAGGAAATCAACAAACTGACGCTTCAAATAAAAGAGTGCCGTGACTCTGCGGCCTATTATCGCCAGCAACGTGAAGCCATCTTGCATGATTCGGAAGACCTTGAACATTTGGCCAGGGAACGTTTCCATATGCAACGCCCAACTGAAGATGTCTTTCTGTTATATTATAAGTGATCGGAACCCAAACCCCATCCCAAATGTCATCGAAACTCACAGGTGTCGCTCTTGAAAAGCGAAGAAAACAAGTGGAAGCCACAGCTACCTTCGGACTGATTTTAATCTGTGTGGCCCTCGTGGCCCCTTTCACGAGCCCGGCAAGTATGGAATATCTAAGTGTTTTCCGTTGGATTTATGGGTCGGGAACCATTATTTATCTTGTGGCGAGGATCGTTGATATTTCTGATCCCCAAGACTCGCCTCGACTCAAGCGACTAAGAAGAATGGAATTCTGGGCCGGCGTAGCTTTCGGGCTTGCTACTGCCTTTTGGTTTATCGGGCAGCATCGGCTCGGACCGTATGCAGGAGCGTTAGCCGTGTTGCAAAACACTATTATGTTCACTCTTGTTGGAGCTCTTATTCAAATTGTCGCTTCATGGTTGATTTATTCTCAGACTAAAAAAGAGATAGGTCAACGCAGAGATAAAGAATAGTCATTGATGAACACCTTGACCCTCGACATTGGAAATCATCGTGTCAAAGCCGACATTTGGGACGATGAGGGCCATCTCTTCCGCCGCGTGATGGATGAAGTCTCTGTTGATGAAATCATGTCGGTTTGTCAGCGTCTGGAAGTAGCCGGAATCATTTATTCCTCCGTGAGAAAAGGCGATAAAGACCTCATGGAAGAATTGAAAAAGGCTTTCCCTAAAACTCCCGTTGTAAACTTTGACCATGAGGAGATAACAAACTTTTATGAGGGGGTTTTTCACTATTCGGGTAATCTTGGACCGGATCGTGCTGCGGCATTCCTGGGAGCTGAGGATCTGTCGAAGGGTTGCAACAAACTTATCATAGATGCCGGGACAGCTATCACGTTTGATTTGGTAGACTGCGACAGAAACTTCCGGGGAGGGAATATATCATTGGGTTATTACGGCCGGTTGGAAGCTTTGGCCCATTCCACTTCGCTTCTTCCGGAAGTGAAGAAATTTGATACGGATGAAAAATTCGGCCGTGACACAGTTTCAGCTATTCTCTCAGGAGCCAAAAACGGAGTAGTGGGAGAAGTGATTTATAACGTTTCTTTGGCTTCCGACATCATGGATTTATACATGGTGGTTGTGACAGGAGCAGATGCTCCAATCTTTTTAGAGGAACTCAAGATGCATGCCCGCGAATGCATTTACGATGAATATCTCGTAGGCCGAGGACTAAACTACCATCTAAGATTTCGTCTGGATGGAGAATTTTAATATTGATAGATGATAAAGAAATTAGCGATTCTTCTCATAGCAATCATAGGATTGGCCGGGATAGCAAAGGGCCAGAACAATCGACAATACTCCATGTATGGCTATGGCTTGCTAAGCGACCGAGCGACCTCAATGCAACGTCAGATGGGTTCGATTGGCTATGCCATGCATTCCGGACGCCAGATCAACGTGATGAATCCCGCATCGTATGCCGCAATTGACTCACTGACATTTCTGTTTGACATAGGTGCCGACATGACTATCCTCTGGCAAAAACAGGAAGACATCAAGGAACGGTCATTCGGAGGCGGCCTTGACTATATCACAATGCAATTCCCAATCTGGAAATATTTAGGGGCTTCGATCGGACTAGTGCCCTATTCCTACGTAGGCTATGCCTTCGGCTCGGAAATAGAACACGGAGCAATGACGAATCAGGGCGAAGGAGGCATCAATCAGGCTTATTTAGGATTGGCAGGAACCTACGGGGGTTTCTCTTTGGGCTTCAACGTATCTTACGACTTCGGAAATATCATCAACGACGTTTTTTCAACGCCAGATAATTCCGGACAGACTCTTTTCGAACATGTCATGCAAATAAGAGACTGGAACATCGTATTAGGCGCCCAATACACAGCCAAAGTTTCACGCACGGAACGACTCAACCTGGGCGTCACCTTCTCGCCGAAGAAATCGCTGCATGGGCAGACCTGGGCAACTCTTCAAGAAACATCGCGGGATAGCCAAGCCGACACCATCGCATACATGAAAATAAAAGGAAATTATTATACTCCTTTGAGCATTGGGGCCGGAATCGGATGGGTCCATGAACATGGGTCGCGTTGGATGGTAGAGGCCGACTTCACTTATCAGCAATGGTCAAAAGCCAAATATTCTCCTCTCTATTCTTTATCCGATCCTGACAATATGGTTTTCCAGGGTATGGACTTCAAGGATCGCACAAGGTTTGCCGTCGGTGGAGAATTCGTGCCAAAATTAAGAGGCAATTATTGGCAAAGACTTGCCTACCGGGCCGGAGCCTATTATAACAACGATTATCTGAACATCCAGGGAAACAGGCTACGCGAATATGGCATCACGGCCGGTGTGGGCTTCAACACTCCTGAAGGGAAAACGATGATCAATCTGGGTTTCGAGTGGAAACACCGACAGGCAACGCCAAATCCGCTCATTACTGAGAATTTCTTTAATATCACCCTGGGTGTAAACTTCAACGAACTCTGGTTCTGGCAAAGGAAGATCAGATAATTAAACGTGATTCGTGATTCGTTTCTCGTTAGTCGTAAGTCATTGGTTAAGGCAGTGAGAATGGATTGTATATGAGGAAATTTCCATTCATATTGATTATTCTTCTAATCTGGCAAACAGTTTTGTGGGGTTGTAAAGAAGATAAAAAAGTGGATATTTCCCACACTCTCGACTCTTCTTCTATGCCCACAATGGCTTCACGCAATATATCGACATTGATTTCCGATTCGGGAATCACTCAATATAAGATTGTATCGCCCCTCTGGAATGTTTATGATGAGGTCGACACCCCCTATTGGTCTTTTCCCGAAGGCCTCTATCTGCAGAAATTTGATAAGGATTACAATGTCATAGCAACAGTGGCGGCCGACTCCGCAAAGTTTTATAAAAACGAGCGTCTTTGGCGACTTGAGGGGGAGGTTGAAATGACAAAATTTCCGGATGAATTGTTTCTGTCGCCTCGGGTATTCTGGGATCAGAGACGACAGCGGTTATATTCCGACACCTTCATACATATTGAAAATGCCACTCATGTGATTGAGGGTACAGGATTTGAGTCAGACGAATCGCTCAATAATTATCGAATCCTCCTTCCCACGGGCATTTTCCCTATAGAAAACCGACCATGACCACAATGCCTTTAGCCACAGCGATAGTTATCACCATCATCGCTCTTATACTTTCGGCCCTATTTTCCGGAAGCGAGATAGCTTTTGTGCAGAGCGACAAAGTCAGGATGGAGATAGACGCGGCGGGGAAAGGTGTCATCGACAGAATCCTTCGGCGTTTCACCCACCACGAAGATGTGTTCATTTCCTCAATGTTGGTTGGCAACAACATAGTTCTCGTGGTGTATGGCATCACATTCTCTATTATCCTCCAGCCGATTTTTGAACGTTGGTTTCACAACGGAGCCCTCGTCTTGATTGTCAACACACTTGTTTCTACGGGGGTGGTTTTAATAGCCGGAGAGTTCCTTCCCAAGACCATCTTCAGGATCAATCCTAATTTCATGATCCGGCTTTTCGCTTTGCCCCTCTATCTTGTCTATTGGACTCTTTATCCGATTTCAATGCTCGTTTCTGCCATTTCAAAGGGGCTGATGAAACTCTTTGGTATTGGTGAAGACAAAAACCACCACCAGGGTTTGACAATAGAGGAATTAGACACATTCCTTCAAGATCAGATCGACAGTATATCCGACAAAAAAGAGATAGAAAACGAAGTTAAAATCTTCAGTAACGCAATAGATTTCAAAGACACTCAGATATCGGAATGTATGATTCCGAGAAATGAGATTGTGGCAGTGGCAATCGACGAAATGGACCGCGAAGACCTTATAAAAAAATTTATCGCCTCAGGTCTATCCAAAATTGTGGTCTTCAAGGAAGACATTGACGATGTCTTGGGTTATATCCATATTTCGGAACTCTTCAATATCAATGCCAATCTGAGAGAAAAGTTGAAACCGGTGATATTCACTCCGGAGACTATGAATGCCAATAAGATGATGCGGAGGATGCTGTCGGAGAAAAAGTCGATGGCCATTATAGTGGATGAATATGGAGGCACTTCGGGTCTTGCCACTCTTGAAGATCTTGTGGAGGAAATATTCGGGGAAATAGAAGACGAACACGACCGCAATAAAGTGATGATCAAAGATCTTGGAGACGGAGTCTATGAAGTGAGCGGACGTGCTGAAATCGAAAATGTCAACGACGAATTAGGGCTCGGACTTGACGAAGAAGAGGATTATCATACGATAGGGGGCCTCGTGCTTCATAACAGTGGAGAATTGCCCTCCGAAGGTTATTCATTTGAGACTGACGGATGTAGACTCACAGTTGTCAAAATGTCAGCTTCTCGTATAGAATTGGTTAAAATCGAAAAAATTTAACCATAAAATCTTTTTTATTGTCAAAATGTTTGGTCAATAAAAAAATTTAGTTACATTTGCCTCACAAACCAACTAACCATTTTATGAGCCAAGAATCCCCTTTTATCACATCTGTACTTGGGATGCAGGCTAATTTAAAGTCGTTTGCGTTGAAACTGACGATGGATGCTGATGCGGCGCACGATTTGGTACAAGACACGACCCTTAAAGCTCTTAACAGCGAAGACAAGTTTGTCGACAATGTTAATCTGAAAGGTTGGATGCTGACCATAATGCGCAACATCTTTATCAACAACTATCGGAAGAGTGTAAGAGAAAATACACTCGTAGACAACACAACCGACCTTTATCACCTTAACCTCAAGCAAGACTCCGGTTATGAGACGCCCGACGGAGCCTTTGCAGTACATGAGATTTCTTCAATACTGGCTAAGTTCCCGAAGGATTTTAGCGAACCCTTTAACCTTCACGTTGCAGGGTATAAATATGAAGAAATTGCAGAGCGTCTCGGAATGCCTTTGGGCACAGTGAAAAGCCGTATTTTCTTTACCAGAAAGAAATTACGCGAAATTCTTAAGGACTACCAGTAAATTATCAGATTTCTTAAGATATTCTATTACAAAAAACCCGGACGATTTTCGTTCGGGTTTTTATTTTGTCCTCGCCATTTCTTTATTTGCCTGCGTTAACCGCCTGCGAGCGAAGCGAAACTGGTGGTAAAACCAATCCCTCCCTACTCCTCAACCCTGTTGATTTTAAAATAATTAAACAGGTTGGGAATAACTTATGAAAGTTAAGTTTCTAAATTAAATATGGAGGCGATCAATCCATTTTGGGGCTTGTAGATTTTATTAGTGTGAGCAATTCGTCGATAGCTTGTTCGGAAGGTATGTTGCGTTTAATGAGTTCCTTCCCTTTATAAAGACTGACCTTCCCGGGACCAGCTCCGACATAACCATAGTCGGCATCGGCCATCTCTCCGGGACCATTGACTATACAACCCATCACCCCTATTTTCAAACCTTTCATTTCCTTCGTGGCCTCCTTTACTTCCTTCAAAGTCTTTTGAAGATCGAAAAGGGTTCTGCCACAACTGGGACATGCAATATATTCCGTTTTGCTGATTCTCAATCTTGCAGCCTGCAAAATACCGAGGCTTAAGGAATTGATTGCCTCACGGTCGATTGGTGCCTCAATCCAAATGCCAGAGCCATAACCCTTCAACAAAAGGGCACCTAAATCTGCGGAAGCTTTTATTTGTAGGTCCTCGAGCTCTGAATCGGTATAGCTGACTTTCAATATAACGGGATTCTTTCCCCCCTTTTCCCTAAATCGATCAATCCAAGCGGCTATTGACCCCGGAATATTAGCATTGGTAGTAGAAACAACTACGGGATTAAGGTCATTGTAAATTTCAGGCACTGAATCTGCGTCAGCCGTATGCCAATCATTCGGGATTTTGTCGATATCAATTCCTACTACAATAGGATAATTTATTCCTTCCATACCTTTTATCCCGACAGACTTATCTCTATCCCTCCCTGGAGATAATGTTTTAGGCTCTTCTATCGGTTTATGATTCTCTCGGGATAAAATATAATCACGAAGTTTTTTTGCTACCGGTATCTCTTTCTCCGGATCTTCAGTAAGAGAGACTCGGATAGTGTCGCCCAGACCCTCCCCAAGGAGCGTTCCGATTCCCACAGCGCTCTTGATGCGACCATCCTCACCGTCGCCGGCTTCCGTCACTCCAAGATGTAGCGGAAAATGCATATTTTCTTCTTCCATCTTCCCGGCAAGAAGTTCCACCGTCTCAACCATTACGCCCACATTGGAAGACTTAATAGAAATGACGACATCGTTGAAACCTTCCTTTCGACAAATGCGGAGATATTCAAGAGCCGACTCCACCATTCCCTCGGGAGTGTCGCCATAACGGCTCATTATCCTGTCGGACAAGGACCCATGATTGACACCCAGCCGGATTGCACGCCCATATTTCTTACATTTTTCTAAAAAAGGGACAAACGTTTGTTCCAGCCTTTCCAATTCTTGTGAATATTCATCGTCGGTGAATTCCAATTTCTTGAAAGTGCGAGCCGGGTCAACAAAATTGCCGGGATTTATCCTTACCTTTTCACAAGTCTCAAGGGCTTTGAAAGCTGCAGAAGGATTAAAATGGACATCGGCTACAAGTGGGACATTGCAACCCTTTTCATCGAGTCCTTTTCTTATCTCAGCCATATTGGCCGCCTCTCTCTCCCCTTGGGTAGTTAACCTTACAATTTCTCCACCGGCTGCAGCAATTCTCATGGCTTGGGCCACACTCCCCTCGGTGTCCATCGTCGATGTGTTTGTCATCGACTGAAGTCTAACAGGATTCGTCCCTCCTATTCCTATTCCTCCTATTTTAGTCTCACTCGACTTCCTTCTCGTATAATTATATTTCATACCCTCAAAAAACTTAAAATTTCCCTAACTTTGATCATTTAGATGAGGAGAATATTGATTAAAATACCGCTCACCTTATATACATCATAAAGAAAACAGAACAGAATCCTACAAAATATCCAGCCAAGACTTGCCATACTGTGTGGCGCTTCATCCAAATGCGTGCTGAACCCAATAAACCGGCTGCCCCAACCGTGATAATCAACCATACAAATAACCGGGGTTCCACGGCCACATCTCTCTGCAGCCTTATCAAGAGGGCGACAATTCCGGCTATAGCTGCTGCATGGGCAGAAATTTTCCATTTGAAATTGATAGCCATGTTGATCAGAGAGGCCACAACTCCACCACAAAAAAACATGGAGACCCAAACAGGTGCCCCGCGGCTTGCCACAAACCATGCTGAAGCCCCATAACATAGAGCTGTAATGATATAGGGAACTAACCTCTCCTTCTGTCCGTTCAGGCCTACATCCTGAACCACTCCCGCTATTTTCAACAAGAAAATCAGCAACATCGGGGCAAAAAAATTAATTCCCGCTATAACGAAAGTAACAGCCGTTTGGAGGTTGGCAGGGATGACATCCAAAATAGAGAGCCGAAAAATAAAAAGTATACCATAAACCGGCATCAGGATCGGCACTAACGCCCAAGAAAGAAAGACGCTCACTGCCTGGACCATATTCTCCCATGGGGAAGTCTCTTCTTTTTCCGGCGATTTAGGCGAATTGTTTCCTCTTTCCTGTAACTCATTCTCTCGCAACTCTTCATTCTCAAGAGCCAAAGATACCCCTGATTTTGGCTTTTCCGGTTCGAAAAGACTCTCTCTGACCCTATTGAGGCCACTTCCTCTTTCCTCACCCTCCGGACCATTCACTTCCGGATAGTATGACGATGTGTCTATTGGCATTATTCTTCTAATTATCTCTTGGCGATATCCCAATTTAAAAATTTTCCCTTCTTTTCCCTTCCCAATCTTTCCTCAGAAAAATAGAATTAGAATAATTTTATTTCCACTTTTCTCTATTCTCTATCCTTTCTTCTCTATTCTCTATTAACTATTCTCTATCCCTTCACTACTTTATAAAAGCCGGGAGGCACCGGTGACTCAAAAAACATATCCTTTTTGGTGACCGGATGTGCAAATCTCAAGGTTTTGGCATGAAGGCAGAGTCTGCCGATACGACTTTGTTTTGCACCATATTTCCTGTCGCCCATAATTGGATGGCCCATCTCGGCTGCGTGGACCCTAATTTGATTTTTACGTCCGGTGTCTAGGCTGAATTCCACCATAGAAAGGCCATGGGCCCTTTTGGCTACTTTGTAACGAGTGACGGCAAGACGTCCTTCCTCCGCATTGGGTGTGGAATAAACTAAAAATTGAGAATTTTCAGCAAGATGACTCTTAATAAATCCCTCCTCATCTTTCACAAAGCCTTCCAGGATGGCCACATAGAGACGTTCCAACACATAATTGTTCCAATTATGGCGTAAGGTCTCTTGAGCTGCCTCCGTTTTTGCAAACATCATTACTCCGGATGTGTCGCGGTCAAGTCGGTGGACAACAAAGAGTTTGTTTCGAGGATCTTTTCTTTTCAGATAGTCTCGAATTATATCATAGGCAGATTCTATCTTTTTTTTCTTAGGATTGGGTATGCCGACCGAGAGAAGGCCATATCCCTTTTCCACCACAATCACGTCGTCATCTTCATAGAGCAGCTTAAGACGAGGATGACGCAATTCCACGAAAGGACGGCTGATATTCACCTTTATCTCTTCTCCCGATTTCACAGGAGCGTCGAATGCACGAGTCACTTGACCCCCGACCATAATCTGTCCGTGCTTAAGCCAACTCTTTGCATCCGTGCGGCTCCAATCATGGGCTTTCTCCGTCACAAATTCAAGAAGGGGTCTCTCTTCCTCTCCGTCGTTTATCAGACTGATGATTCGGTCTGTCTTGAAATGTGGTGAACTATGGTGTCTTTCCTTTTTCATACCCCAAATTTAATGATTATTTGATAAATAATCCGATACCATCTATAAAAAATGTGCCGGCTAAACTGCAATATACAGTTTGGCCGGCATATAGTTCTGTTTATCTCTTCTTTATCTGATGAAGAGTAGTTCCCTGTATTTCGGGAGAGGCCAGATCTCATTGTCTACCATCAATTCAAGCTTGTCGATATGATATCTAATGATATCCATATGGGGCAACACTGTGTCGTGGTAGGCGATAGCCTTTTCCCTCTCGCTACTTATCTTGTTGGCTATTCGACGGGCATTAACCATCTCGGTCACCTCTTTGCGAATCACCTTGGCATGTTCCACAATTTTCCTTATAGTCTCCATGTCGTCGCTCGAAAGCTCCAATGCCTCCTCCTCGGGGAAGAGGTCGCGGGTCTTCTTCACGCAGTCCAGTAGGGTAAGTTCATATCTTTTAGCCACAGGGAGAATATGATTGATGGCAAGATCTCCCAACACCCTGGCCTCAATCTGGATCTTCTTGGTGTACATTTCCCATTTCACCTCGTTTCGGGCCTCTAACTCAACATCGCTAAGCACTCCGGTTCTTCTGAACATTTCTTTGGAACTGTCGCTTAGATAAGCGTCAAAAATCTTAGGCGCCGAAGTCTCGCAGTCGAGACCTCTACATGCCGCCTCCTCTTTCCATTCCTCAGAATAGCCATTGCCGTCGAAATGAATGGCCTTCGAACTTTCAATCAAAGCCTTCACTTCTTCAAGAATGGCTTTATCAAGTTCTTGTCCATTTTTCACCTTTTCATCAACTGCATCGGCAAAACTGTTTAACTGATCAGCCACAGCTGCATTTAGGGCCAACATTGAGGCCGCACAATTTGTAGAGGAGCCCATAGCCCTGAATTCAAAACGGTTTCCCACAAATGCAAAGGGCGATGTGCGGTTGCGGTCGGTGCTGTCCATCAATAGGTCGGGGATCTGATTTACTCCCACTGTTACGCTTTCCTTATCGCTTAATTCCAGGTTGACTTTACCGTCAGCGATATTTTTTAGGATTTCGCTTAGCTGATTGCCTAAAAATATGGAAATTATCGCCGGTGGCGCCTCATTGGCTCCAAGTCTATGGGAGTTGGTAGCTGATGATATAGTGGCCTTGATGAGTGCGTTGTGTTTATACACCGCGGCCATCACGTTTGCCACGAAGGCTACAAACTGAAGATTTTCTCTCTGTGTTTTCCCTGGATTGAATAAAAGCACACCTTTGTCGGTGCCCAGACTCCAGTTGTTGTGTTTGCCCGAACCATTGATTCCGGCAAATGGCTTTTCATGGAGCAATACTCTGAAATTATGCTTGCGGCCCACCTCCTTCATGACCGACATAATCAAAAGGTTATGGTCGTTGGCAAGATTGACTTCCTCAAATATGGGAGCAAGTTCAAATTGGTTGGGGGCAACTTCGTTATGACGAGTCTTGACAGGGATGCCAAGTTTATGGCTTTCGAGTTCTAGATCGAGCATGAAGGCTTCCACTCGTGAAGGGATCGAACCGAAATAATGATCCTCAAGCTGTTGGTTTTTTGCACTTTCATGACCCATTAGAGTACGTCCTGTCAGGGCCAGGTCCGGTCTTGCAGAATACAGGGCTTCATCTACGAGGAAATATTCCTGTTCCCATCCCAGATAGGCATTCACGTGTTTCACATCCGGGTCGAAGAAACGAGCCACTCTAGTTCCGGCTTTATCGACAGCGTTAAGAGCTCTTAGCAAAGGAGTCTTATAGTCTAGACTCTCCCCCGTGTAAGAAATAAAAATTGTTGGGATACAAAGAGTCTCTCCAATAAGAAAGGCCGGAGACGAGATATCCCAGGCTGAATAGCCTCGTGCCTCAAAAGTGTTGCGGATGCCGCCGCTCGGAAAACTTGAGGCGTCAGGTTCCTGCTGCACCAGCATTTTCCCTGTGAATTTTTCCACGACTCCTCCCTTACCGTCGTGTTCTATGAAGGAATCATGTTTCTCTGCCGTGCCGTCGGTTAGCGGTTGAAACCAGTGGGTGTAATGGCGAGCACCGTTATCAATAGCCCATTTTTTCATTCCGGCCGCCACGCTGTCGGCATATTCGCGTGGCAAAGCCTTTCGATTGTCTATAGCATCCACCAAGACATCATAAGTCTCCTTGGGAAGATACTCAAACATTTTCTGACGGTTAAACACATGCTTACCATAGAGCTCCTCAGGACGCTCTTTAGGCACCTCCACAGGCACTGCCTTTCGGCCCATGGCCTCTTCTACTGCCTTGAATCTGAGTGTTGACATTGGTTGTTAGCTTTAACGTTTTTGATTGTTTATTGAAATTTTCGATCTCTCTAATTGTTTCCAATCATCGGGGTCAA
>JAFLTU010000047.1 GCA_022509125.1 Muribaculaceae bacterium
GGTAAATACGCCTTTATGTCTTGCAGACCCTCCCGCTTGTTCCCTTGACCGGGCTTCTGAGAAACGGTCGGCATTTGCAAAGTTAATGATTTTTAATAATATTGTAAGATTTCATTCTTAGATTATGCTTTTTGGTGTATGAAATATGGAAAAACTTGTATGAATTTAACTAGATGGGAAGAAAAGTTTATATTTTATAAGGGTAAAAGGGGATTGGGGAGGTTCAAAAACTTTCTGCGAAAGATTTTGGGGCGTTGCGGGATAATGCTTCTCTATGTTTTTGGGGGTTTCATTGGGTAGTTACGGGGAAAATTGGGAAATTTGCATAAAAATATAGGAGATAGGGGATTAAGGATTAGACATTGGGGATTTGTAATAAGGAAAGTTTTTAATAGGATAAAAAATTTTATGGGTTTATGAATATTGATATTGAGCTTGCGGAGGGTCTCAAGACGCCTCTTTATTGGTATGATCTTTCTTTATTGGAGGCTACACTTTCGGAAATCAAAAGATGTGTGGCGGGGAAGCCGGTGAAGGTGCATTATGCCGTTAAGGCCAATTGCAATCCGAAGGTGATGGAGGTGATAGCCTCGGCAGGACTAGGAGCCGACTGCGTTAGCGGACGCGAGATCACCGCCGCCATAAAAGCCGGGTTTGAGCCCTCTTCGATTTGTTATGCCGGAGTCGGCAAAACCGACCGGGAATTAATCGGAGGGATGAAGGCCGGTATAGCCTATTTCAATGTGGAGAGTCTGGAGGAATTGGAGGTGCTCAATGAGCTCGCCGGAGAATATGGATATCAAGCTCGCGTCTGTCTTAGGGTGAATCCAAATATTGACGCCCATACCCATCATTATATCACCACGGGCCTTGAGGAGAATAAATTCGGGATACATCTCTCAATGCTCGACCGGGCCATAGACTACACACTCCAATCCCCACATTTGACACTTGAGGGCCTTCATTTCCATATCGGGTCGCAAATCACCACAATGGAGCCCTTCGCATTCCTTTGCCGGAAGGTCAATGGCCTTATTGATCAATATGAGGCAAAAGGTGTGGAGTTTAAGATAATAAATGTAGGTGGCGGCTTAGGGATAGACTATGAGGACCCGGATGGCCATCCCATCCCCGATTTCCAAGGATATTTCGACACTCTTTTGACTAACTTGAAACTTCGCCCCGGCCAGGAGCTTCATTGCGAGTTGGGAAGGGCTATCGTGGGCCAGTGTGGTTCTCTGGTTTCAAAGGTGACATACGTGAAAAAGGGAGTAGACCGCCAGTTTATAATTCTTGACGCCGGAATGAACGACCTGATGCGTCCGGCCCTCTACGGCGCCCACCATAAGATAGAAAATCTGACTGCTCCTGAGGGCGAGGAGATTGAGACCTATGATGTTGTGGGTCCGATTTGCGAATCGTCAGACACCTTCGGGAAGGGAGAACGCCTCCCCAAGACTCGGCGTGGCGACCTTATAGCCTTACGCAGCGCGGGGGCTTACGGCGAAAGCATGGCAAGCACTTATAACATAAGAACTTTGCCCGAATCTGTGGTTAGATAAGGAGTTTGACCTTCAGAAAAGTAAGAGTAGGATTTATATGTAATGTGGAGTCGAGGGGCGGAGTAAAGAATTAGGAAAAGGGAAAAAATCGTTATCTTTGCATATATAAGCCAAGATATGCAGGAAGAAGAATTCGACATAAGGCAGAAGCAGCAGGGCCGCGATAGCGAAAAGGATATCGAGAAGGCCCTACGTCCACTTGAATTCGACGATTTCAGCGGTCAGGAGAATATCATATCCAATCTTCGAGTCTTTGTTGAGGCAGCGAAGATGAGAGGCGAGGCGTTAGACCATACCCTCCTCCATGGCCCTCCGGGCCTTGGGAAAACCACTCTCTCCAACATTGTGGCCAATGAATTGGGGGTGGGTTTCAAGGTCACATCCGGACCGGTGCTGGATAAGCCGGGCGATCTGGCCGGAATTCTCATGAGCCTTGAGGAGAAAGACGTGCTTTTCATCGATGAAATCCATCGTCTCCATCCCATTGTGGAGGAATATCTCTATTCTGCCATGGAGGATTATCGCATCGACATCCTTTTGGACAAGGGTCCGGGTGCCAGGAGCGTTCAACTGACCATTCCCCCCTTCACTCTTGTGGGAGCCACTACACGAAGCGGATTGCTGACCTCCCCCCTTCGAGCACGCTTTGGAATTAACTGTCATTTGGAATACTACGACCACACCGTGCTCCAAGGCATTGTGAAACGTTCGGCACGCCTCCTGAATGTTAAGATCGACGACGACGCTGCGCTGGAGATTGCCCTTAGGAGCCGAGGCACCCCACGCGTGGCCAATGCTCTTCTTCGTCGCGTCAGAGATTTCGCAATGGTGAAAGGGAGCGGCGAAATCGATCTCCAGATAGCTCGACATGCCCTTGAGGCCCTCAATATCGACAGATATGGCCTCGACGAAATCGACAACAGAATCTTGCTCACCATAATCGATAAATTCAAGGGGGGCCCCGTGGGCCTCACCACCATCGCTACAGCGCTTGGAGAAGATGCGGGGACACTGGAAGAGGTCTATGAACCTTTCCTGATTAAAGAGGGATTCTTGAAGCGCACACCACGCGGCCGAGAGGCCACCGACCTGGCCTACACCCATCTTAAACGCAAGAGGGCCAACGCCCCCGGCAACTTATTCGACCAGGAATGAGCATCCGAGCATTGGCTAAAGACACTGCTGTCTATGGTCTCAGCAGCATTATCGGAAGATTTCTCAACTGGTGTCTGGTGCCTCTCTATGTCTATCTTTTCCCTTCAGAAGAATATGGCATCGTGACCTATCTCTACGGAGTCACGGCAGTGATGCTCGTGATTCTCAACTATGGGATGGAAACGGGTTTTTTCCGGTTTGCAAACAAAGAGGAAGATCCGGAGAGAGTCTACACTACCTCCCTTATATCCGTCGGCACCACCTCTCTTGCCTTCCTCATACTGCTAACCATATTTATCCATCCGATATCGGAGGGGTTGAAACTTCCGGGACAATGGCTTTTCGTGTGGCTTATCGGGGCGACAGTGGCTGTCGACGCCTTCTGCAATCTCCCCTTCGCCTACCTGAGATATAAGAACCGCTCATGGCGTTTCGCAGGAATAAAGCTCATCAATGTGGCCCTCAACATCGGGCTCAATCTCTTCTTTCTGCTCGTTTGTCCGGAGATAGCCAAGACCAATCCGGGGCTCATTTCATGGTTTTATGAGCCGATGGGCGGCGAGGCTTTCGGCATAGGCTGGATATTTATCGCCAACATCCTGACCTCCTATCTGATTCTGTTGCTGCTCATGCCTCAGTTGATAGGCCGGAGGTGGCGTTTCGCCTGGGATCTGCTCCGGAGAATGCTCTCTTATAGTTGGCCGCTCTTGATATTGGCCATCGCCGGGATGTTGAGTCAGAACATGGGCCAGTTGATCATTCCCTATCTCATCAGCGACGAGGAGGCTGCCCGCTCAATGATCGGTATCTATGGCGCCAACATGAAGATCGCTATCGTAATGGTGATGTTCACTCAGGCCTTCCGCTATGCCTACGAACCATTTATCTTCTCTCAAGCCAAGCGGGCCGGAGAGAGCAGCGGCCGGATGTATGCCGACGCCATGAAATATTTCATCATCTTCGGGTGGCTGATATTCATGGGAGTGATGTTTTATCTTCCCTTCGTGAGATATTTCATCTCGCCCTCCTATTGGTCGGGACTGGAGGTTGTGCCGGTGATGATGGGTGCCGAGATCTGTTTCGGAGTCTTCTTCAATCTCTCTCTCTGGTATAAACTGACCGACCGGACGCGATGGGGGATGTATCTGTCGTTGATATGTTTTGCCATCATGCTGGGACTCAATATCTGGCTTGTGCCCCTGATCGGGATTCCAAAGGGTTACATGGGTTCAGCGTGGGGAGCTCTGATAGCCTATTTCTTGGTCATGGCCCTGAGCTATTTCCTGGGGCGACGTTATTATCCCCTCCCCTATGAACTTAAGAAAATCGGACTTTATACTCTTTTGGCCGGATGTTTCTATGCCATAGGGATGTCGATAGAGATGTTTTTCCCGGTGTGGCTTGTCTTTCTTTTGCGAGCTGTTCTTTTGGGGGCTTACGTCTTGGTGGTGGGGAATTCGGAAAATATCCCGATCCTTTCCTCCTATATGAGGAGGTTTAATGTTAGATTAGCCCGAAAGTAAACCCGTTTTTCAGGAGCCATTCAAGACTTTGGGGCAGGGCGGTTTTCAATTTGTCGATAGATTTCAGGGAGTCGTGGAAAACGATTATAGACCCGTCTCGGGAATATTTTTTAACGTTTTCAAAGACATCAATAGCAGAGACCCTGGAGCTGTAGTCGCGGGTGACGAGGTCGAACATCACAACTTTATAATTTTTTCTTAGAGCCTTCAGTTGAGCCGGAGTGAGGTATCCATGGGAAGGGCGGAAGAGTCGGGTGGCCGTAAGGGCTTCGCAGGCGTCGACGTCACGAACATAGGTTTTTGGGGAAATTCCCAGGCCACGAATATGATGTAGGGAATGATTAGCCACCCTGTGGCCCCTCTTTTTGACCTCCTCAAAAATGCTGGGATATCTCTGAATATTCTGTCCCACCATGAAGAAAGTGGCCTTCACGCCATATCTGTCGAGTGTATCGAGCACCCATGGAGTAGCCTCCGGGATGGGGCCATCGTCGAAAGTAAGGAAGACCACTCCGGGTTTCGAGCCTGACGGGAGCCGGAAAATAGCTCCGGGCATGAGCCATCTGAAAATCCTCGGGGGACGTTCAATAATCATTTTTACTTGCCTTCGTATTCTTGGCCGAGCCGACGTGTGCGAGCCATGTCGAGCTTCTTGAAATTCTCATACCCTTCAAGATATTTCAAGTCGGGGTCGATGCTTTGATAATAGTCTATAGCAACGCTAAGCATCGAATCGATGAGCTTTTCGTCTTCGCTTCGGTCGGCATATTCCGAAGGAGAAAGCTTGGCAAGTTCATTGGCTATCTCGCAATATTTCGCTATTTCCTCAGCATAACTCTTGATTGTCTCCACATCGGGTCCCGAGGCTGATGAATAGCTTCGTGAGCCATAGAGCATGTTGTAGTTGTCTTGAAGTTCAGCCAGAGTTAGGCCATATTCATTGACCAGATGCTCCACCTTCTCCATATTACCCCCGAAACGGCGATACATTTCCGCAAAATGGTAATATTGATAAGGTATCAGACGAGTTTCAGGGGTAAGAGCCGGGTTGCCGAAATTGAAGGCCACCATGCGGTTGTAGGCCAGATAGGGTGCGTAACGTTGAAGAAGCTTCCAGATTATGTCGAGACCTTTATCCACAAGTTTCTTGTCGTCGAGACGTTCCGGTTGACCGAGCATGCAATAAGACTCTCCGAGCGTGCTGGCAATGCTTAGTCCGTAGGGGGCTGTGCGTTCATCGAGCTTCGAGTCTATGAGATTTGCCACTTCAAGGGCCTTCTCGTAGTATTCATGTTTTTCAGCGGGGATTGAGCTTGTGTCGCCCTCATATATAAGTTCTGAGACGACATCGAGCATTGATGACCGGGTTGTCAGGAGCATCCTTCGCGCCGTTTCGTCGAAATAGGGGGCATTTCCTGAGGTAAAGTCTGCCCCTCCCCATCTGTATTTCTTTGTGACGACATCGTAAGCACGGTCGGCACGAGCCGGAATGCCCTGCTGCATAGTCGGCACGAGCTGATGGGCCATACCCGTGGAACGCAGATAAGGCGTGAGCCCGAGGTGATAGTCGTCGCCCACGGTAGTCACCCAATATATGGGTCTGGGCCACCCTTCTGCGGCGTTTGTGGCGATGATGTCGAGCATCAGCACTTCTCCCAGGCTCAAATATCCCTTAGAGATGAAGGCCTGTGTGTTTCGCAAGTTGATGACGATATTGTCGACGATGTCGGCAGTGTCTTTGGCTGCCACGAGTCCCCGCTCCATGACAGCCTTCTTGTCGACGGGAATTGTGACAACGGCACTTGGGAAAGTGGGATAACCCGTGATGTCGCGGCCATATCCCTGGTAGACGAGTTTTATACTCGAAAGAAGGTCGGCCGGCGCTGTCTCATAACCAGGAATTGAGACGTCGGTTTTTCCATAGGCATAGTCGGCGGGGGTAGCCGTAAAGCTCACCGGCTCAGCTTCGTAAGATTTTTTTCTCTGCTGGTTGGCATACCAGTCGGAATTCAGATAGCTGAGATTGATGATTTTTACGTCGGGTCTGACGCCTTCCACTTCCTGTGCATACCAAAGCGGGAAGGTGTCGTTGTCGCCGTTGCAGAAAACGATAGCGTTGGGCTCCAGGCTCTCAAGATAGTTGATAGCGAAGTCGCGTGCAGCGTAACGCCCCGATCGGTCGTGGTCGTCCCATGTTTGGCTGACCATCTGGATCGGTATCACAATGCCGATCAGACATCCCAAGGCAGCGCAATAGCGGCTGAAGGGCCATAGTTTCCTGGGTTCTTCCACAATCTGAGGGAGTTGCTCCGGTTCGCCTTGGTCTTGAGGAGGATTGATTGCTTTCCTTTCTTCCTCTTCGCGTGCAATCTCCATTCCCTCCGGAGTGTCGGCGGGGAATTCTCGTTCCTTCTTAACTCCGAATTTTGCCAGGAAGGAACCGGAAGTCAGCATTAGAAGCCTCCAGATAGCAGCCACCCCCATACCTATCCAAATTGCAAAGGCATAGAATGAACCGGCGAAAGCATAGTCACGCTCCCTGGGTTGGTTGGGAGGCTGGTTGAGATATAGCACAATAGCAATGCCCGTCATAAAGAAGAGGAAGAAAACAATCCAGAATTGCTCGATGCCGCGTTTCCCGGCAAAAGATTGCCAAAGGAGACCGATTATTCCGAGGAGAAGCGGCAGCATATAATATTTATTGTGGCCGGCATTGTTTTTTCCCAGGTCGTCGGGCAGGAGAGACTGGTTGCCGAGTCGAGCGTTATCTATAAATGGGATACCGGAAATCCAGTTTCCGGCGTCGAGTTCCCCGGATTGGTTGTTGATGTCGTTTTGTCGGCCGGCGAAATTCCACATGAAATATCGGAGATACATGTGGTTGAGCTGATAGTTGAAGAAATAAGCGAGGTTCTGTCCGAAGGAGGGTTTATATGCCACTTTCTGTGGATAAACATACCGACCGGTGAACTCATTGTAAGTGGGTTCCCTCTGAAGGTCGAATTCAGGTACCTTCTCGCCGGTGAGGGGGTCGATGGCATAAATTTCCACGAGATTACCGGGAGTCGTGTCGAGTCTGACCCATTGCTTATAGTATTCGCGGTGGGCTCGGCTATAGATACGCGGGAAGAGCATATTGAGCTCAGGGTTCATCTTGGCCTCCGGCTTATAGTCTTTTTTCACATAGTAGTCTCCGCCACGATTTGCCAAAGCAGCATTATCAACGATTTCCTCCTGGTTGAGGAAATTATATTCAGAATAAGGAGCCGCCCCCTCCACCCCTTTACCATAAAGGGGCTTGCCTTTGCCGATCACAGGATTATATCGCGGAGTGGCAAGTGTGACTGCCACCCCGTCGTTGCGGTAGCCTATAGTGTCGCGCTCGATTCTGGCTACCTCCTTCATAGGAGACGAATTAAGCGTCTCGCCATAGAGCAAGGGGTTTTCTCCATATTGCTCGCGGTTTAGATAGCTTGCCAGGTCGAAGACATTGTCGGGAGAGTTTTGATTCATCGGAGTGTCGGCACTGGATCGGATGAGGATTAAGGCATAGCTTGAATAACCCACAAAGATGACAGCGATGCTCCACATGATAACGGTCAGCACCCTTACGGAGAGGTTTCTGCCATATTTCGAAAACAGGAGGAAGGCCACAAAGGCTAGACAGAACCATCCGATAACGAAAGTGTCGGTGAAGAAGAAAATTCCGGAAATAGCCAAAGAGAGGAGGAAAGAAATTCGGATCCAGAGGCCGCTTTTCTGGCGATAAAGTTCGTTGAGTGTCCAGATGAAAATGCCGGCGGTCAGAAGTCCGTAGAAGATTGCCCCACTATTGAATCCCAGATGGAATCCATTGACAAAAAGGAGTTCAAACTGTTGAGCCACCTTTATAAAACCGGGCACAAGGCCGAAAAGCACTATGGCAATAATGAAGAAAGAGACCACAAGGACCACCAGAGTCTTTGCCAGGGTCATATCTTTCCATTTTCGGAAAGCGAAGACCAATACGATAGCCGGAATGCAGAGGAGGTTGAGCAAATGGACGGCGACACTGACTCCGATGATATAGGCGATAAGGATTAGATATCTGTCGGAATGAGGAGAGTCGGCATGGTCTTCCCATTTGAGAATAAGCCAGAAGACAAGGGCTGTGCAGAAGGAGGAAAACGCGTAGACCTCTCCTTCTACGGCGGAAAACCAGAAAGTGTCGCTCCAGCAATAAGCGAGAGAGCCTACGATACCACTCCCCATTATTGCCAGATATTGCTGGATTGTCAATTCCTTACGCTGACCATCCTTGACTACAAGACGTCTCACAAGATGTGTAATGGTCCAGAATAGCAACAGGATAGTCAGAGCGCTGAGGAGACCGCTCATCGCGTTGACCATCACTGAGATGCTGCCGGCATCGGTGGCGAAGTTTGCGAAGAACCTGGCCGTCAGCATGAATATGGGGTTGCCCGGGGGGTGTCCCACCTCTAATTTGTCAGCCTGGATAATAAACTCTCCGCAGTCCCAGTAGGAGGCTGTGGGTTCGAGTGTGAGCCAATAAGTCAACAGGGCAATAGCAAAGACGAGCCATCCGCCGATATTGTTGATGAGGTTATATCTTTTTGAAAGCAAGGTAGGAGGGGATTGGGGTTTGGGGTATAGGATATTGGGTATTAGGAGGAGGGTTCGTCGAGAAGGGAGAGGAAGGAGAGGGAGGTCTCTTTCATGGCTTTTTTAGCTCCGGCGGCCGAAGAGGCCAGGCATGAATAGGCAAGGAGGGCGAAAATGCCGACACCCAGACCGGCTACGGTTGTGACAATCGTGGGGGCTATTTCTCCGCTGAGAGTTGCAATATCAGCGGCCACGCCCAATTGACTGAGATCTCTTAGCCTGTCGATGACCCCGACAAGGGTTCCTCCGAGCCCGGCAAGGGGGGCTACCACGGCAATCATTCTCAACCAGGGAAGCCCGCGCTGGAGCCCATCTTCTTCGAGCAGAGCCCGGGCCTTCATGGCGTCTCGGATATCGGCCATTGGATGTCCCACCTTAAGGAGACCGGCCTCAATAATGCGGGCAGCCGGAGTGGCTGAGGATTCACAGAGTTGACGGGCATTTTCCAGATCGCCCTCTGTGACATGGTCGCGCACTTTATGAATCAGCAGGCCGTAGCCGGCGCGCTGTCGACGTAGGCGCAGACCGCAGACCCACCAAATAACTACGGCGGTCACCAGCAGGAGGGCAAGGGCTATCATGACATATTCGCCCCTCTGTATGGTTTCCCAAAAAGTCATTTCAATTCTTCTTTATATCTTCTAATGGTCTCTTCGATACCATAATAAAGAGCATCGGAAATCAGGGCATGGCCGATGCTGACCTCGTCGAGCCAGGGAATCATTTCCGCGAAATATCTAAGGTTTTCCAGACTTAGGTCATGACCGGCATTAAGCCCCAGTCCGGCTTCGCGAGCCACAGTGGCAGCCTCGATATAAGGGGCTACGGCCATCTCCGGGTCTTGGGAATAAAGGTCGGCATAGGGCTTAGTGTAGAGCTCCACCCTATCTGCTCCTGCATTTGCAGCCCCGACAACCATCTCGCCTCTGGGGTCTACAAAAATCGAAACCCTTATTCCCGCCTCCTTAAGAAGAGTGGAAATTTTTGTCAAAGCCTCTTTATTGGTTATAGTGTCCCAACCGGCATCGGAGGTAAGGGCATCCGGAGCGTCGGGCACCAAAGTCACCTGATCTGGCTTTACTTCCAACACGAGTTTTATGAAATCCTCGGACGGATAGCCCTCGATATTGAATTCAGTGGTGACTACCTTCTTCAGTTTCCTGACATCATCGTAGGTGATATGGCGGCCATCGGGACGCGGATGCACAGTGATGCCCTGGGCTCCATATTTCTCGCAGTCTTCCGCGAATTTGACCACATCAGGCCGGTTTTCTCCCCTCGAATTTCGAAGGGTGGCCACTTTATTTATGTTTACGCTTAATCTTGTCATTTTAATAAGACTTTTCCCGGCTTTTTTATTGCCGGAAATAAAAAAATTTCGGCTTTTTATGCTAAAACGGAATTTTCGGCATAAAATTTGTAAATTTGAACTGCAAAATTAGCAAAAATTAGGGGAAGAGCCAACAAAGGTCCCCTTAGAGAGCTAATGAAAAGATCCAAAGATATAGAATGATAGCCAAAGATATATTATCGTTAAGTAAACCGGCAGCCGACAGTTATCCGCCCTCTAAGGTAGATTCTGAAATGCCATTGTTTGACCTCATTCCCAAGCTCCTGGATTCCGGGAGCCATGAATTGACGGTTGTGGAAGATGGAGAGCCCATAGGGATAATCGACGAAACCTCCCTTTTGGCGGGCATCGGAAGAATGATAGCCCCACGCGACGACTGCAGCGTGATAACGGTTGAGTGTGGTCCGGAAGACTATTGTGCTAGTGCCATAGCTCATGCCATTGAGGATTCCGATGCCCATCTCGTAGACCTTTTGAGCGCCCCGGCCGACAATGGCCGCATGTCAGTGACACTCCGCGTTCGGCACTCAGATCCCACTGCAGCTGTCAGGAGTCTTGAAAGATATGGCTACCATGTTGTCGAAGCCCATTCGTCGGGCGATCACTTCCAGACCATGGAGATAGCCACTGAACGTCTACTCTCTCTTCAAGTCTTGATGAATGTCTGAAAAGATAGCGATTTACGGCAACACTAGCCAGGATGCCTCCTTAGAATCCCTTCCCCGGCTTTTTAAATTTCTCGTGGAGAGAGGATTTCAAGTTGAGGTCTATAATCGTTTTGCCCGATATCTGAAGGAACATGGAGTGGACATGGGGAAAATGGAAATCGTGGAGGATGTTTCAAGGGATGTGGCTTTAGTGGTGAGTCTTGGAGGCGACGGCACATTTCTGCGCGCGGCCCGATGGATCGGAATGCTGGAACTGCCCATCTTGGGAATAAACACGGGCCACCTGGGATTTTTGGCCTCCTGCTCGCTTCCGGATTCAGAGGAGTTGATCTCCAATTTTTTTGAAAAAAGAGTGAGCCTTGAGCGCAGGATGCTTCTTGAGATATCATCCGCAAGCCTTCCGGCCGACCAATGGCACTATGCCCTCAACGAGGTTGCCTTCATGAGGTTGGGTTCGTCGATGCTCGATATAGACGCTTATGCCGACGACACCCTTCTTGCCAATTATCGAGGCGACGGCCTGATCGTATCCACACCCACCGGCAGCACAGCTTATAGCCTATCGGCCGGCGGCCCGGTAATAGAACCCACTATTGATTGTATCTGTCTGACTCCTGTGGCCCCCCACACCCTTACGCTTCGCCCCCTTGTCATCGGGGCCGATTCAACTTTGAGACTCATCCCCAAAAGTCGCTCAGGCCAATTCATTCTGTCTTATGACGATCGGGCCACCCTCTTGCCTGTGGATGGGGAGTTTTATATTAGGAGGGCCCCTTATGTGGCAGTAGTGGTCAGAAAAAAAGATGAGAGTTTCCCTTCCATCCTTCGTCAAAAACTCCTTTGGAATAATTAATTTTTAAGAAATAACTAACTTTCTTTTGACTACGCAAATTCTTTGCGTAGTGTGGCTTTTACTTTGCACTCGGATTAATGCTTATAGTCCTTTTCGATTTTTTTCTTAAAGAAATTTTTGAAAATTTTTGAGACGATTAATATTTTTTCAAAAAAAATAAGATAAGGGAAATGGTGTCTCGCCAAATGATACATCATCCCCCTAATTTTGCACTCGAAAAACAATTGCTATCAAAAACATATCTGATGTCTCTCAGGAGATATCCTAACTTTTAAATCTGTCAGACTTATGAGAAAATTGAAGCTTGACTCACGCAACGACGACAAGATCAAATCATTGGAAAAGATAATCTTTCGTCCGAAAAACATTCTCCATGCTTTTGAGGGGATCGTGGAACTCGTCCGCGACTCCGAACTCAGCGAAGAATTTTTCGCTCAGGCGGGTCCCTGCATCCGCTATGCCTCCCGCAAGCTTGGCATCTCCGAGATGCAGGCTGTCTTGCTTTCGATTTTTGTTGATAAGAGTGAAGACACCCGCATCCGCCAGTCGGAGATCGCTTCCTTTATCAATGTCAGGACTATCAGGCTCCTTCAGTTGTCTGGCGATCTCGACCGCCTTGTGGAGCTCCATTATATCAAGCCATCCAAACGCCATGATGACCTCACCTATCGAGTGCCATCCCCGGTGATTGAGGCCTTGAAGGAAAACCGTCCCTACGTTCATACCGTTGAACCGGTGAACGATATCAACGACTTCTTCGACCGTTTTAGGAAATTTATGAAGGAAAAAGACAACGATGAGATTTCCTACTCAAATCTGGAGAAACAGACTTTCGAGATTCTCGACAATATCAAAGAGAGTCTTTTCGCCCGCGGGCTTGACAGATACAAACTCCGGGACTACAACAAGCTCCTCTTTATCTATATGGCCCACCTCTATGTGGAAAACAGGGACGACAATATCCAGTTTGGAGATATTGAGAATGTCTACGACGACGATGAGATCCCTAACTGCATAAAGCGTTCGCTCCGCAATCATGAAAACGAGCTCTTCAAAAAGGGCCTTATCGAAAATGTCAACGAAGATGGGATGGCCCGTAGCGATGCCTTCAAACTCACGGAGAAAATCAAGGAGGAACTTCTTGGGGAACTAAAGATTTCCGCCATCGGCCGCAGCGACAAAGACCTCATCAAGCATGACGGTCTGCCTCAGAAGAAGCTGATTTATAATCCCACGGAAAAAAAACAGATTTCGGAGCTTGCTTCAATTCTGGGGGAGAAGAGATTTGGAGAGGTGCAGAAACGCCTTAAGGAGAACGGCATGCGTGAAGGTTTCTGCTGCATATTCTACGGGATGCCGGGGACGGGCAAGACTGAAACCGTCTATCAGATTGCCCGCCAAACGGGACGCGACATTCTCCGAGTGGATGTAGACAAGGTGAAGAGCTGCTGGGTTGGCGAAAGCGAGAAGAACATCAAAGGACTATTCGACCGTTATCGCAACATCTGCAAAGACCGGAAGGCCAACGGAGGTCTTGCCCCGATCCTGCTCTTCAACGAGGCCGACGCAGTGCTTGGAGTCAGGATGGAAGGGGCTTCCCGAGCCGTTGACAAAATGGAGAATTCAATCCAAAACATCATCTTGCAGGAGATGGAGTCGCTTGAAGGGATAATGCTGGCCACAACCAATCTCACGACGAATCTCGACAAGGCCTTCGAGCGTAGATTTCTCTACAAGGTTAAATTCGACAAACCGACTGTGGAGGCTCGCGCTGAGATCTGGAGAGCCATGCTTCCGGGGCTAAAGAAGAAGGATGCCCTGAACCTGGCAGCCAAGTTCGACCTTTCCGGGGGAGAAATTGAAAATGTGGTGAGACGCCACACTGTCAACACAATACTCTCAGGCGCCGAGAAAATCGATATCCCGGCCATCGAGGAATCGTGCCGACTGGAGAGGATCACCAACACCACCCACACCAAAGTTGGTTTCTGAATTATTTATCCCGAAAAATTTTTTCGGGATAAATTTTTAGTAAAAAATTTGCAGGGAAGGAAAATATGTTTAACTTTGCAATCGCAATCGGGCGTTTAGCTCAGCTGGTTTAGAGCGTCTGCCTTACAAGCAGAGGGTCTGCGG
>JAFLTU010000048.1 GCA_022509125.1 Muribaculaceae bacterium
TATATCAAGAGTATTTATCTTTCAAGCACCATGAGCCCCGGGGTGAAGGTGGAACCGAAATCTATCACCGACTAAAAAGAAAATAGAGATGAAAAAGGAAGATAAAACACTTGTGATAGAGAAGATCGGCAATGCGCTTGAAGAATATTCCTGCGTCTATCTGACCCAGACTTCAGGTTTAAATGCAGAGAAGACGAGTGCTTTGCGTAGAGCATGTTTCAAAGACGACATCAAGATGCTTTGTGTTAAAAACACATTGCTAAAGAAGGCGTTTGAGAATAGCTCGACCGATTATTCAGGACTTTATGAACTTTTGCATGGAGAAACCACGTTGCTTTTGAGCAATGTAGGCAATGCACCCGCGAAACTTATAAAGAAATTCCGTCAGAAGAAGGAAACTCTCCCGATGTTGAAGGGAGCCTTCGTAGAGGAATCGGTCTATATCGGGGAGAATCAGTTGGAGACCCTGATAAACATCAAGAGCAAGAACGAGCTTATCGCCGACGTTATTGCTTTGCTCCAAAGTCCGGCCAAACAAGTTGTCAGCGCCCTTCAGGGTTCTGCCGGGCATAAGATTCATGGAGTCTTGGAGACATTATCCAACAAATAAAAACAAAACAGAAAAAATTAAAAAATCTATAGAACGATGGCAGATTTAAAAGCATTTGCAGAACAATTGGTGAACCTCACCGTGAAAGAAGTAAACGAGCTTGCTCAGATCCTCAAGGACGAGTATGGCATCGAACCTGCGGCAGCAGCCGTAGCGGTAGCAGCCGGACCGGCAGCCTCCGCAGCCCCCGCTGAAGAGGAGAAAACTAATTTCGACGTAGTGCTTAAGAGCGCAGGAGCAGGCAAGCTTGCAGTCGTAAAACTCGTGAAGGAACTGACAGGACTTGGCCTGAAAGAGGCAAAGGCCCTTGTAGACAGCGCCCCCGGTGTTGTAAAGGAAGGTCTCCCCAAAGCAGAGGCAGAGGGACTGAAAAAGCAGCTTGAAGAGGCCGGTGCTGAAGTTGAGCTCAAGTAAAATACTTTCGACGCGAAAAACAGGTTAAGAGCACTCGAAAGGTGTGTTCTTAACCTTTTTTTGGCATCTCTGGCAAATAGAGTATGCCGATAATAGGCCCGGGCATTGAATCAAAATGATTGCCCATAGGCTTAAAGTCGGGAAATTGACCC
The DNA here is from genome assembly GCA_022509125.1 of Muribaculaceae bacterium. Classification (GTDB taxonomy): domain Bacteria; phylum Bacteroidota; class Bacteroidia; order Bacteroidales; family Muribaculaceae; genus Lepagella. Next base: position 1,177 of record JAFLTU010000048.1, read on the forward strand.
GACACCACCTTTCAACGTCATGACATTAAGTACATTTCGAAATGGCAGTAAATTCTGTAGACAAGCCACGCGTTAATTTTGCTTCGATCAAGAATCCTCTTCCTTTCCCGGATTTTCTTGAAGTGCAGTTAAAATCTTTTAAAGACTTCCTCCAATTGGATGTGCCGCCGGAGCAGCGTAAGAATCAGGGCTTGTATAAAGTGTTTGAGGAAAACTTCCCGATTGCGGACACACGCAACAATTACGTACTTGAATTTTTAGATTATTATATCGACCCGCCCAGATACACAATAGAAGAATGTCTGGAGAGGGGTCTGACTTATAGTGTGCCATTAAAGGCGAAATTGAAGCTTTATTGCACCGATCCCGACCATGAAGATTTCGACACGACGATCCAAGACGTATATTTGGGTCCGATACCCTATATGACAGAGCAGGGGACGTTTGTGATAAACGGAGCCGAGCGTGTGGTTGTGTCGCAGTTGCACCGTTCACCCGGTGTCTTTTTTGGTCAGAGCACCCACGCCAATGGCACTAAACTATATTCTGCAAGGATCATCCCGTTCAGGGGCAGCTGGATAGAGTTTGCCACTGATATCAACAACGTGATGTATGCCTACATAGATCGTAAAAAGAAATTACCGGTGACGACTCTTTTGAGAGCCATTGGCCTTGAAAGCGATAAAGACATTATCCAGATTTTCGATTTGGCTGAGGAGGTAAAGGCCGACAGAGCAAGCCTGCAGAAGGTGCTTGGCCGGAAACTTGCCGGAAGAGTTGTGAAGAGTTGGATTGAAGATTTCTCCGACGACACCACGGGCGAGGTTGTTTCTGTGGAAAGGACGCAACAAATCGTAGACCGCGGCGTCGAGCTGACCGAGGAGCATATTGATGCCATAATCGAGAGTGGTGCAAAGACTGTGTTGCTTGAGAAGGAGAATGTAAGTGCCATAGACTATAGCATCATATTCAACACTCTTCAGAAAGACCAATCGAATTCTGAGAAAGAGGCAATCCAGCATATCTATCGTCAGCTTCGCAACGCCGAGCCACCGGATGATGCGAGCGCCCGCGAGGTGATCACCAACCTCTTTTTCTCCGAGAAGAGATATGACTTGGGTGAGGTTGGCCGTTTCCGCATCAATAAAAAACTGGGCCTCAACATTCCCGACAATGTGAAGGTGTTGACCCGCGACGACATAATCGCGATTATCAAATATCTAATAGGATTGATCAACTCGAAGAGCGATGTAGATGACATCGACCACTTGAGCAACCGTAGGGTTCGCACCGTTGGGGAGCAGCTCTACAATCAATTCTCGACAGGTCTTTCCAGAATGGCCCGCACCATCAGGGAAAGGATGAATATCCGCGACAACGAGGTGTTCAAACCTATCGACCTTATCAACGCCAAGACAATATCTTCGGTGATCAACACTTATTTCGGCACCAACGCACTCTCCCAGTTTATGGATCAGACTAACCCGTTGGCAGAGATCACCCACAAGAGACGTATGTCGGCCCTTGGTCCTGGTGGTCTGTCAAGGGAAAGAGCAGGTTTCGAAGTGCGCGACGTGCACTATACCCACTATGGACGCCTTTGTCCGATCGAGACCCCTGAAGGGCCAAACATCGGGTTGATATCCTCTCTTTGCGTTTATGCAAAAATCAATAACCTCGGTTTCATCGAGACTCCTTACCGCACAGTGAAGGATGGCAAAGTAGACATCGATAATAAGGATGTAGTCTACATGGCGGCGGAAGTTGAGGAAGGTCAAGTGATAGCCCAGGGCAATGCGCCACTTAACGATGATGGCACCTTTGTGCGCACCAAAGTGAAGGCCCGTCATGAGGCTGACTTCCCGATTGTGCCGCCTCAAGATGTTAATCTAATGGACGTTTCGCCTATCCAGATTGCATCAATAGCCGCCTCTTTGATCCCCTTCCTTGAGCATGACGATGCAAACCGGGCCTTGATGGGTTCTAACATGATGCGCCAGGCTGTGCCATTGCTCCGGAGCGAGGCGCCGATTGTAGGCACCGGTATCGAAGGTCAGCTTATCCGCGACTCCCGCACCCAGATAATGGCTGAGGGAGATGGAGTGGTGGAATATGTAGACGCCACAGTTATAAGAATTAAATATGACCGCACGGAAGACGAGGAATTCGTATCTTTCGAACCTGCAGTGAAAGAATATAAGATACCAAAATTCCGCAGGACTAACCAGAGCACTACGATCGACCTTCGTCCTATCTGCGAAGTGGGCCAGAGAGTAAAAGATGGAGATATCCTGACCGAAGGCTATTCCACAGAGAATGGAGAACTTGCCCTAGGACGTAATTTGAAGGTGGCTTTCATGCCCTGGAAGGGTTATAACTATGAGGATGCCATCGTGCTCAACGAAAGAATGGTAATGGAAGATATCCTTACCTCAGTGCATGTGGATGAATACACTCTTGAAGTGCGTGAGACAAAGCGCGGCATGGAGGAATTGACAAGCGACATTCCAAACGTGAGCGAAGAGGCCACAAAAGACCTTGACGAAAGAGGTATCATAAGGGTTGGAGCCCACGTGGTGCCGGGCGATATAATGATAGGCAAGATCACTCCTAAAGGAGAGAGCGATCCGACCCCTGAAGAGAAACTTCTTAGAGCTATCTTCGGAGACAAGGCAGGCGACGTAAAGGATGCATCGCTGAAGGCTACGCCCTCATTGAAAGGAGTCGTGATCGGCACCAATCTTTTCTCGCGAGCCGTAAAAAACAAGAGCAACAAGAAGAGTGCGAATGCCATACTTCCGCGCCTTGATGAAGAATATGAAGACAAGCAGGAGGAATTGAAGAAAATCCTCGTCAGTAAGCTTCAGACGCTTTTGAAAGGGAAGGTTTCGGCCGGAGTGAAAGATTTCATCGGCGCCGACATCATCCCTAAGGGAGCCCGTTTTGCCGACCAGAATTTCACAGGCATCGACTATGAGACAATCAATCTTGCCGACTGGACCGACGATGAGAGAATCAACAACATGGTGACTGAACTTGTGACCAACTATTTGCGGAAATCGAAGAAAATCGACAGCGAATTGAGGCGTAAGAAATTTGACATCACCATCGGCGACGAATTGCCTTCGGGCATCATGCAGCTTGCCAAAGTCTACATCGCCAAGAAGAGAAAGATCGGTGTGGGCGACAAGATGGCAGGACGCCACGGTAACAAGGGTATCGTGTCGAGAGTGGTTCGTCAAGAGGATATGCCATTCCTCGAGGATGGAACCCCGGTTGATATCGTTCTAAATCCTCTTGGAGTGCCTTCGCGTATGAACCTGGGACAGATTTTCGAGACAGTGTTAGGTTGGGCCGGCAAAGAACTTGGCGAGAAATTTGCAACACCTATCTTTGATGGTGCAAGCCTTGATGACTTGAATGAGTGGACAGACAAGGCAGGGCTGCCCCGTTATGGTAAAACCTATCTCTATGACGGTGGCACCGGCGACCGCTTCGACCAGCCGGCTACAGTGGGAGTGATCTATATGCTTAAGCTGGGCCATATGGTGGAAGATAAGATGCATGCGAGATCAATCGGACCGTACTCACTGATCACTCAGCAACCTCTTGGAGGTAAGGCTCAGTTTGGTGGACAGCGATTCGGAGAGATGGAGGTGTGGGCCCTAGAAGCATTTGGGGCTGCCCATATTCTTCAGGAGATTCTGACAATCAAGAGCGACGACGTCATGGGCCGCAGCAAAGCTTATGAGGCTATAGTGAAGGGCGAACCGATGCCAAATCCGGGTATTCCGGAATCACTGAACGTGCTTTTGCATGAACTTCGCGGCCTCGGGCTCAGCATCACTCTTGAATAAGGCAAAATCTCATAAAAGATTGAATTCAGCACTATCCTTGAAAAAATAAAAGAGTTTCCCCGGATTAACCGGGGAGGCTCATATTGCTTACGACATAAAAGGAGAAAAGAGATATATGGCATTAAAAAGAGACAACAAAACTAAGAGCAACTTCTCCAAGATCACGATAGGCCTTGCCTCACCGGAGGAAATCAAGGCCAAGAGCAGCGGAGAGGTTCTTAAACCGGAAACCATCAATTATCGCACCTACAAGCCGGAGCGTGACGGTTTGTTCTGCGAGAAGATTTTCGGTCCTGTGAAAGACTACGAATGCCACTGCGGTAAATATAAACGGATACGCTACAAAGGGATTGTTTGCAACCATTGCGGCGTAGAAGTGACAGAAAAGAAGGTGAGAAGGGAAAGGATGGGTCATATCGAGCTTGTGGTTCCTGTGGCTCATATCTGGTATTTCCGTTCCTTGCCAAATAAGATAGGATATCTTCTTGGACTTCCCTCCAAGAAACTTGACTCCATCATCTATTACGAAAGATATGTGGTCATCAATCCGGGGACTACAGGGAGAGAGAAGATGGATTTGCTCACAGAAGAGGAATATCTTGACATAATTGACAATTTGCCGGAAGAGCAGAGACTACTTCCTGACGACGACCCGAATAAGCTTGTGGCCAAGATGGGCGCAGAAGCGATCTATGATCTTCTCAAGGAAATCAAGCTTGAGAGTCTTGCCAACAAATTAAGGGACGAGGCCGGCAAGGGAGGATCGCAACAGAAGAAGAGCGACTCGCTGAAAAGGCTTCAGGTAGTGAACTCATTCATTGCCAGCATGGACCGTAACCGTCCGGAATGGATGATACTGCAGGCAGTGCCTGTGATTCCGCCGGAGCTTCGTCCTTTGGTGCCTCTTGATGGCGGACGTTTCGCAACGAGCGATCTCAACGACCTTTATAGGCGCGTGATAATAAGAAACAACCGACTTAAAAGGCTCATCGAGATCAAGGCTCCTGAAGTGATCTTGAGAAATGAGAAACGTCTTTTGCAGGAGGCTGTAGACTCGTTGCTCGACAATAGCCGCAAGGCTTCAGCAGTTAAGAGTGAGGTAAACAGGCCTCTTAAGTCGTTGTCAGACAGTTTAAAGGGCAAGCAGGGACGTTTCCGTCAGAACTTGCTTGGAAAACGTGTTGACTATTCGGCCCGTTCGGTTATCGTTGTAGGACCTGAGTTGAAGATGCACGAATGCGGCATTCCCAAACTTATGGCCGCTGAGCTCTATAAACCCTTCATCATCCGCAAGCTCATTGAGAGGGGAATTGTGAAGACAGTGAAGAGCGCCAAGAAGATTGTAGACCGCAAGGAGCCGGTAGTTTGGGATATTCTCGAACATGTGATGAAGGGTCATCCGGTGTTGTTAAACCGTGCCCCGACGCTCCACCGTCTTGGTATCCAGGCCTTCCAGCCGAAAATGATAGAAGGAAAGGCTATCCAATTGCACCCATTGGCATGTACGGCTTTCAACGCTGACTTCGATGGCGACCAGATGGCTGTTCACCTTCCTTTGGGCAACGAGGCTATCCTTGAGGCCCAGATGCTGATGCTTGGAGCCCACAACATATTGAATCCGGCCAACGGCGCGCCGATCACAGTGCCGTCGCAAGACATGGTGCTCGGGCTTTATTATATCACCAAGCTCCGCAAGGGAGACAAAGGAGAAGGAAGTGTCTTCTACGGGCCTGAAGAGGCAGAAATTGCCTATAACGAAGGCAAAGTGACACTCCATGCCCCGGTGACCGTGCTTGTAGATGAAGTTGACGAAGAGGGGAAACCCTACAAGAAATTGCTTGAAAACACCTCAGTAGGTCGTGTTCTTTTCAATCAGTATGTTCCTAAGGAAATAGGCTATGTCAACGAAATCATATCAAAGAAATCGTTGAGAACCATCATCGGTAAAGTAATTAAGACATGTGGTGTGACCCGTTCGGCCCAATTCCTTGACGATATAAAGAATCTTGGTTACAAGATGGCCTTCAGGGGCGGTTTGTCGTTCAATCTTGGCGATGTGATTATCCCCGACAAGAAGGAGCAATATGTGGCCGAAGGCAACGCTCAGGTTGAGGAGGTGATGGCCAACTATCAGATGGGTCTCATCGGTGATAAAGACCGCTACAACCAGGTGATCGATATCTGGACCCACGTTAACAAACGTGTGGCCGACACCCTGATGAAGGAGATGGAAGAAGACCAACAGGGCTTTAACTCAGTCTACATGATGCTTGACTCGGGAGCCCGTGGTTCGAAAGACCAGATACGTCAGCTTTCAGGTATGCGTGGACTTATGGCCAAGCCTCAGAAGGCAGGTGCTGAGGGAGGACAGATTATCGAGAACCCGATTCTTGCCAACTTCAAAGAGGGACTTTCCGTACTTGAGTACTTTATCTCTACCCACGGTGCGCGCAAGGGTCTTGCCGACACAGCTTTGAAAACGGCCGACGCAGGATATCTGACCCGTAGGTTGGTAGATGTGGCCCATGATGTGATAATCACAGAAGAAGACTGCGGGACCCTTCGCGGTTTGGAATGTAGAGAAATCAAGAACAATGAAGAGGTAGTGGCCTCTTTGAGCGAAAGGATTCTTGGCCGAGTTTCAGTGCATGACATTGTTGATCCTTTCAATCCGGAGGAGATCATAGTGCATGCCGGAGAGGAGATCACAGAGGCCATAGCTGAAAGGATTGAGAAATCACCGATTGAGTCGGTTGAAATCCGTTCGGTATTAACATGCGAATCTAAGAAGGGTGTCTGCGCGAAATGTTATGGACGTAACCTTTCCAACCACCGTATGGTGCAAAAGGGTGAGGCAGTCGGCGTTATAGCTGCTCAATCAATCGGTGAGCCGGGAACGCAGCTTACGCTCCGTACATTCCACGTTGGTGGTGTGGCCAGCAACGTAGCGGCCGTGAAGGATGTGACTTCAAGATATGACGGAAAGCTTGAAATCGACGAGCTTCGAACTGTCAAGAACAAAGACAATGTGGATGTAGTAGTAGGCCGACTTGCTGAAATGAGGATAATAGAACCTAAATCAGGCATTGTTCTGACTACAGCCAACATACCTTATGGCTCGAAACTCTACTATAAGGATGGAGACGAGGTGAAGGTAGGAGAAATGATTTGCGAATGGGACCCCTTCAACGCCGTGATAGTTGCAGAAGAGGGTGGTAAGGTACACTTCGAGAACATGGAGGAGGGAATCACCTTCCACACGGAGAGCGATGAAGGCACCAACCTGAGCGAGAAAATCATTATCGAGTCGAAAGACAGGGCCAAAGTGCCATCCGCTCAGTTCTATGATTCTGAAGGCAACCTGCTTCGCACTTATTCATTGCCTGTGGGAGCTCACCTCCTAATCAATGAGGGTGATGTTTTGACCCCTGGTGAAGTCTTTGTGAAGATTCCTCGTTCCGCAGGAAGCGCCGGTGATATCACTGGAGGTCTCCCCCGTGTCACTGAGCTCTTCGAGGCACGCAATCCGAGTAACCCGGCTGTGGTTAGTGAAATCGACGGCGAGGTTAAGTTCGGAAAGATCAAGAGAGGTAATCGTGAAATAACGGTGACTTCGAAACTTGGAGAGGTTAAGACCTATCTTGTGCCTTTGTCGAAACAGATCCTGGTTCAGGAGAATGATTTCGTGCGCGCAGGAACGCCGTTGTCTGACGGTTTGATCACTCCGGCCGATATTCTTAATATCAAAGGTCCGACTGCAGTGCAGGATTACATCGTCAACGAAGTTCAGGATGTCTACCGTATGCAGGGTGTGAAGATCAACGATAAGCATTTTGAGGTTATCGTGCGACAGATGATGAGAAAGGTAAATATCCTTGATCCGGGCGACACCAAGTTCCTTGAGCAGCAAGTTGTCGACAAGGTGGAATTCATGGAGGAAAACGACAATATCTGGGGTAAGAAAGTGATTACCAACAAGGGTGATTCCACAACTTACGAAAACGGCCAGATCATCACTGTCAGGAAACTTCGTGATGAAAATTCGGCCTTGAAACGCAAAGACCTTCAACCGATGGAGGTGAGGGATGCAGTGCCGGCCACTTCGGAACAGATTCTTCAAGGTATCACCAGAGCGGCGCTTCAGACTTCGAGCTTCATGTCTGCAGCATCTTTCCAAGAGACCACCAAAGTGCTTAACGAGGCGGCTATCCAGGGTAAGACCGACAATCTTGAGGGCATGAAAGAGAACGTGATCTGCGGCCACTTGATTCCTGCCGGAACGGGCTTGAGAGAATACAACCGTCTGGTTGTTGCCAACAAGGATGAATACGCAGCGCTCCAACTGACCGACAATCCCGAAGAAGTGATAATCGATGAAGAGATTGTCAGTTGATTAAGGCAATCGATATATTGATTGACTGTTTGAGAGAAAATATTGTGAAAACAATCTGAATATTTAAAGGATCCGGGAGCAGACGTTCCCGGATCCTGTTTTTTATCTGTAGCTGCAAAATAGTGTTTGAGTCCTTTTCTTAAGGAGCTTAAATTTTGGTAATGATAGAGTATAGGATCAAGTCAGAGAAAAATTTAACATTTCTCACTCCAAGACAGACAAAATAAGAAAGATTATTCTCTTTCATATAGTAAGAAAAAATATGTAAATTCGCAAAGGAATTAAATAAAGCGGAAAGATGATAGATAAAATAGAGGCTATACGCAAAGAAGTGGATGGAGCAAAGGCAGAGAATGCTTCACAAGTTGAGGAATTCAGATTGAAATATCTAAGCAAGAAAGGGATATTGTCAGCCTTAATGGAGGAATTCCGGAATGTGCCTTCTGAACAGAAGAGAGAACTTGGCCAGAAGCTCAACCAACTGAAGGTTTTTGTCACTGAAAAATATAATTCCTTAAAGGAGGGGGCTGGCAGTGGAAACAAACTTGACATAGCATCCATAGACCTTACCCGCACAGCCACTCCTATGCCTGTGGGTAGCCGCCATCCTATATCTATCGTCAGGAATGACATCATCAAAATTTTCTCAGACATGGGATTCAGTGTGGCTGAAGGTCCGGAAATAGAAGACGACTGGCACGTATTTTCATCACTAAATTTCCCGGCTGACCATCCTGCTCGAGATATGCAAGACACCTTTTTCATCACTCGCAATCCGATAGAGGTGCTTCTTCGTACCCACACTTCCTCAGTGCAGACTCGCACCATGGAACAGAATGAACCTCCAATCCGCATAGTATGTCCTGGGAGAGTCTACAGAAACGAGGCCATCTCTGCCAGAGCCCACTGTTTCTTTCATCAGATCGAGGGTCTTTACATAGATAAGAATGTTTCCTTTGCAGACTTGAGGCAAGTATTGCTCAATTTCGCAAGGCAAATGTTTGGTCCGGAAACAAAGATTAGATTGCGTCCATCATATTTCCCCTTCACAGAGCCTTCGGCTGAAATGGATATCAGCTGCGATATTTGTGGAGGAAAAGGGTGTGCTTTCTGCAAAGAAACCGGATGGGTTGAGATATTGGGTTGCGGAATGGTCGACCCCAATGTTCTCAAGGCCTGTGGCATCGATCCGGAGATTTATTCGGGATATGCATTCGGTCTTGGTATTGAAAGAATCACTAATTTGAAGTATAAGGTAAAAGACCTTCGGATGTTCAGTGAAAACGACGTCAGATTCTTGGCTGAATTTGAATCGGCAAGATAAGAATTGAATTCCATAAATTATATTGGATGAAATTTTAAAGGATAGGGAGGATTAGTTTCATGACAAGGAAAGAGAGATATGAGAGAGTCATAGAATGGTTTTCGGAGACAATGCCATCGCCGAAAACGGAGCTGGAATATGACACCCCATTTCATCTTCTTTTGGCCGTGATACTATCTGCCCAGTGCACAGATAAGCGTGTCAACATGATCACTCCGGCTCTTTTTGAGGCGTATCCTGACCCTCATTCCTTGGCAAAGGCGAAGGAGGAAGAGGTCCATTCCTTTATCAAGAGTGTCACCTTTCCCAATAATAAGACTCGCCATCTCATCCGGGCAGCCCAGATTTTGGTTGAAGAATTTAATGGAGTGATGCCTTCTGACATCGACAATCTAATGAAATTGCCGGGGGTGGGGAGAAAGACTGCCAACGTGATGTTGGCTGTGGTATGGAACAAATCGGCAATGGCCGTCGATACCCACGTCTTCAGAGTGAGCAATCGGCTCGGATTGACCACAAATTCCAAGACTCCTCTTTCCACAGAAAAGACCCTTGTGAAGCATATTCCGGAAGGGATTGTTGCAACTGCGCATCATTGGCTTATTCTCCACGGCAGATATGTCTGCAAGGCCCGTACTCCCGACTGTGAAAACTGTGGTCTCACGGCCGTCTGTAAAACTTTTAATAGCAACAGGCCAGCCAAGCAAAAAACCGCTAAAAAGGCCAAGAAATCTTCCAAGAAGGCTTAATTGTAATCAAGGTTACGCGCCTCAAGCTCCATGAATGTTTAGAGATGATGAATATAAGGCCTTAAAAAACAGTGACACCGCGATTTTCGGTGTCACTTCTTATCTTGCAGAGATACAACTAGGGCTGCTTGTTTTATTGTTAAGAGATTATCTTACAACTTTTGTAAAAACAGGAGATCCATCTTCATATGTTATGTAAATTGTGGAAAGATTGGTTTCGTCTCCATTAGGTGGAATAACACCAAATTTATATTCTTTAACCCCACTATTATCTCTTGTTGCAACATTAATGGCAGTTCCCAACGGCATAAAATAATCCTTTGTAGCTGCATTGAAAACTTCCATTTCATCCCTGGTTACAGGATGACTATTGCCAAAATTGGGTTGTGATGTGATTTCTCCTTTAATAAATCCATTTTCTATGAGAAATCTTTCAATTTCTTTTGGAGCTTTTGAAATTCTTGCAGACCTTATTCCATAACCTTCTATTATATTGGCATTTGGCTGAAGTTCTTTAAGATTTTTAGTTGCAGATTCTATTCCTCCGCTACCAAAAGTAGCAAATGTCACCAATGTTTTCCCTTCAAGATCATTGTCTATTAGAAAACTCTGCATGGGAGAAGAAAATACACCTCCCCAAATCGGTGATCCGATAAAAATAGTGTCATAATCATTTATATTAACATTTATAGGCTTTATGGCAACTTTTATGCTATCTTTCAATTCTTGTTGCCATCTCTGGATTGTGGAGTCATAATCAGGATCGTAAGGCTCAACGGGAACCACACTGTCTATATCGGCTCCGAGTCTTTTTTCAAGTTCTTCTGCCACAACTTTTGTGGTCCCACCCTGTGAATAATATAAAACCAGGGCCTTTTTAGTTTCATTTTCCATAAGTTTACTCTTCTCTTTTTTTGCCGCACATCCCCAAAGCAATGTTAGCGACAGTCCGAAAATTGTTAATAATTTAAGTTTCATATTTCCTTAGTTTTAAATTTTATTCTCCTTTTATAGTGGCGATGATGTGTCTGGCGGACCAGATGAATCTTCTATTCTTGAATCTATCCAAATCAAAGAACCATACAAAATTAATAAAACTTCTTTCCCTTCCTTCTATCTACCGTTTCAAGACAAAATATTTATTAGCGTAAAATTACTTCACCAACCGTAGCAGCAAGTAAGATTAGATTTCATTTTTGATACAAGTCTCAATTCAATAATAAGATTTGACAACATTCCCTTTGAAAGGGATTAAATTTACAGAATCTTTCCCTTTTGAAGGGAAATGATTATATTTGCCAAAATTCTAAGAAGATGATCGACCAACGGCTCATAAATTATATGCAAGAGGAACTTAAGAGGACACCTCTTGAATTCCATAGATATATGTTTGACAGGATTCTATGGCAAGACCGTCTTGTGGGTCTTGTCGGACCTCGGGGGGTGGGAAAATCCACAATGGTCAAACAGTACCTTTTAGAACATAATCAAAATTCAGACTGGCTTTATGTGAGTGCGGATCATTCTTATTTTAGCGACCACACCCTTCCTGAATTGGCTAATGAATTTATCAAGGAGGGAGGAAAACATCTAATTGTGGATGAAATCCATAAACTCCAGAACTGGTCGCAGTCGCTCAAAGAGATTTATGACAGCCATAGCCAATTACAAGTGATCTTCACCGGAAGCTCAATCCTTGACATAAAGAAAGGAATGGTGGATTTAAGCCGGAGAGCATTGATGTTTGAAATGCAGGGTCTTTCTTTCCGGGAATATCTGGAACTGTATCATAAAATTGAACTTCCTGTTTATTCATTGAGGGATATATTAAATCTCAAAATCGAGACACCTTTGGATTTTCATCCTTTGCCTTTATTTCGCAAATATTTGAAAGAGGGTTATTATCCTTTCAGCCATCTGCCGGGATATGACATAAGATTGCAGCAGATAATCTCACAAACTCTTGAAGTAGACATTCCTGCCTTTGC
>JAFLTU010000049.1 GCA_022509125.1 Muribaculaceae bacterium
GCGCACCTGCTTTGGGAGCAGGGGGTCGAAGGTTCGAATCCTTTCACCCCGACTAAAAAGAGATTGGGGTTGTCCAATCTCTTTATTATTTATAAAAACCTTCTCCATGAAAAAAACATTTTTACTATCGCTTTTTGCCATGTGCCTTTCCACGGCAATGGCTCAGCAGGCGCTTTGGAACAATTCGCAAATTGTGTCGCCTTTAATTAATGAAGACAACAGCGTCACCTTCACACTCTTCGCACCAAATGCACAGACAGTTCAGGTAACCGGAGATTTCCTACCCGCTCAGGAGATAGAAGTGCCCGATTGGGGCAAAGTGAAAGTGCCCGGAGTGGCAGATCTCTCAAAAGATGAAAACGGAGTGTGGAGTTTCACCACGGCTGCTCCTTTGTCACCGGAGCTTTATATGTATTCTTTTTTAGTCGACGGTGTCAAGACCATGGATCCTTCCAATGTCTATATGATTAGAGATGTGGCCTCTGTGACAAATATTTTTTTAATCGACGGAGAGGGGAGCAGGGCCCATGCCTATCGTGTCAACGATGTACCCCACGGGACTGTGTCACGCGTTTGGTATGACAGCCCCGGATTGAATAAGAAGCGTCGCATGAGTATCTACACCCCTCCCGGTTATGAAGACTCTCAGGAATCCTATCCTGTATTTTATCTTCTCCATGGAGCCGGAGGAGATGAGGAAGCTTGGCTGGCACTTGGGAGAACGGCCCAGATTATGGACAATCTTATTGCTGAAGGAAAAGCCCAGCCGATGATTGTGGTTATGACAAACGGCAACCCCACTCAGGAGGCAGCTCCCGGAGAAACTTCGGAAGGATTGATTGTGCCTGGAATGGATGTTTCCAGAATGAACCAGGGAGAATTCGAAACGAGTTTCCCCGACGTCATTAATTATGTAGACCAACATTACCGCACCAAGACCGATAAGGCCAACAGGGCTATAGGCGGTCTTTCGATGGGTGGATTCCATTCTTTGCATACTTCAAAACTTTACCCCGATCTTTTCGATTATGTGGGACTTTTCTCTGCAGCAATATTCCCGTTTGAGGGCCGTGACCAAGCTCCCGTCTATCAGGATTTCGAAGGCAAACTGAAAACTCAGTTTGAAAAGAATCCCAAACTCTATTGGATAGGAATAGGCGACGAGGATTTCCTTTATAAAGACAATGAAAAATTCAGAAAGATTCTGGATGAAAACGGTTATCCATACGAATATTATGAGACTCCGGATGGCCACATCTGGAAAAACTGGAGAATTTATCTAACAGAATTTGCTCCAAAGCTTTTCAAATAACTCTCAACACATTAAAATAACCCTCTACAAATTAAAGGAGCCCGGCTGAAGTGTCGGGCTCTTTTCATGTGGTGAGTATATGTTTTGTTTTTCTACCAAACAATCGGCTTCTTCCCGTGCCGGGTTAGATATTCATTTGTTTTGGTGAAATGATGGTTCCCGAAAAAGCCCCTTGAGGCTGATAAAGGAGAGGGATGTGGGGATGTCAAGACCAGATGACGGTTTCTATCAATCTTTGCTCCCTTCTTAATTGCATGAGAACCCCAAAGAATAAAAACCAGATTATCTTTTTCTCGGTTAAGCTTTTCAACCACAGCATCAGTGAATTCTTCCCAACCGATTGAAGAATGTGAGGCAGGCTGTCCTTCTCTCACAGTTAGGGAGGAATTAAGGAGGAGGACCCCTTGATTAGCCCATCGGCTTAAATCTCCATTTTGGGGAAAGGGAGACCCGGTATCTTCAGAAACTTCTTTAAAGATATTAATTAAAGAGGGGGGCATCTTTACACCTGGAGCCACAGAAAAACAAAGGCCATTGGCCTGACCCGGACCATGGTAAGGGTCTTGACCGATGATGACTACCTTCGTGTCGTTGAAGGGACATTCATCGAAGGCTGCGAAAATTTTTGAGCCGGGAGGGAAAATCCGGTTCCCTGGAGAGGCATATTCAGCCCTGACTTTGTCTGTCAGGGCTGTGAAATAAGGCTTAGAAAACTCTTCTCCAAGAGCATCTTTCCATCCTTGTTCTATCTTTACCACAAGAATATTTTTTATAGGTCAAAATCCGAAATATGTGTTGATGGCAGCTAAAAGCTGATCGCGGTCTTGGAATCCCACTATAGTGTTTTGAATCTGACCATCCTTGTTAAGAAACACCATCATTGGAATGCTCTGAACTCCATAGGCCTGTGAAAGTTCAGGATTTTCGTCTACATCGATAGTAACAAAAGTGATCCGGCCCCTAAATTCCTCAGCCAATTTTTCGAAAATAGGTTTCAACTGTCTGCAAGGTGGACACCAGGTGGCAGAGAAATCCACAATCATTGGTTTGCCATCGGTAGGCATAATCCTTCCGTTTTCTATTTTATAGGATGGCACGTCTACAACTTCATTTGGGGCCATCTCCACTTTTTCTTCATCGGGCAAAGCGTCACGGTGTTGTTGACCCTGGCAAGAAAGAAAACATCCCGATAGCATAACCATTCCTAAAAGAATTTCTTTTTTCATTTTCATAATTCCAGATATTTATTAGTTGATGATTAATTTATCTAAATAATGAGTAAATGAGTCGTTACGGAAGGATAGACTATATTCAAAACCCTTCCTTAATAATTAACAAAATAACTCCAATAAAGGTTAAGATTAAGATTTAAAAAAGAGAGACCGGCTAAAAGTCGGTCTCTCATATTCAATAAAAATTTTTTCTCAATTGATATCCTTATCGTGTTCGAGGAGGAGAGTCATCGACGGGCGGTCGCAGATTTCAGCCGGTCCGAAATATTGAATTGGGCCGGGATATTGATATAAAGTGTTTAGAGCAAGGGTCTCACGCATAGAAGCGAATTTGAGATAAGGACGCCCATTGAGATTTACAAGGGCCTTTTGAATCACCGGCTTCATATGGCCATGACGTTTTTCCATATTCATCATCATAGTGATAGGAATACCGCCCGCAATCCAATCCTCGCTCTTTTCTGTGAGATTTCTTACAGAGCTCATATAACCCGTCAGCCCTGCGTTGATAAGCATTGCGGCATTGAATCCGAGGGCGTAGGTGTAGTCGGCGTCAAAGTTAGTCGGGTCGGCGCAACGACCTTCATAACCGAAGAAATGGTGTTGAGCATTGAATTTACCGGAATACTGACCATTTTCCTTCATTTCTTCAAGACGTTTTGCCACCATCTCACTCAGTAGGCTTTCTGTCTCAATGAGAGATACCTGGACATTGCCATGACTGTCGCGGTCGAGACTCAACTGGCGAGCGATATGACGAGGCAAGGATTTGTAAAGGTCTGCATTCGCCGGAGAAAGCATTTTTTCGATTTTATCGATCTTTTCATGTGGCTGAAGACCCTCAAGTTCAGCACCATTCTCGGCCAAAACGTCGTTGAGCTCTGAAATCAGGTCTTTCATCGAAGGAATGAATTCAATGAGTCCCTCAGGCACGAGGACTGTACCGAAGTTCCAACCGAGTTTGGCTCTCTCGGCAATGACATAGCAAAGATAATTGACGATATTGTCGAGTGTCATTCTTTTTGCAAGCACCTCCTCGGAAATGAGGCAAACATTCGGTTGAGTCTCGAGGGCACATTCAAGTGCGATATGGGAAGCGCTGCGACCCATCAGTTTAATGAAGTGATAATATTTCTTCGCCGAATTGCAGTCTCTCTGAATGTTACCAATCACCTCGCTATAAACCTTGCAAGCTGTGTCGAAACCGAAGGAAGTTTCGATCCATTTGTTTTTCAAGTCACCGTCGATAGTTTTAGGCACACCGATTACCTGCACTCCGGCACCGATATTCTGATAGTATTCGGCCAGGATAGCTGCATTGGTGTTGGAGTCGTCACCACCTATAATGACAAGGGCCTTAATATTCAATTCGCGTAGCACTTTAAGGCCCTCTTCGAATTGTTCAGGAGTCTCCAGTTTGGTTCTTCCCGAGCCGATGATATCGAAACCGCCCGTGTTACGGTATTCTTTGATATATCCGGCAGTGAGTTCCATATATTGATGGTTGATGAATCCGGAGGGTCCCATCAGGAAGCCGTAAAGGCGATTTTCTTTATTGAGTCTTTTCAAACCGTCGAAAATACCGCTGACCACGTTATGTCCACCCGGGGCCTGACCGCCGGAAAGAATAATACCTACGTTAAAAGGCTCTTCTACGTGTTCGGGTTCGTTTGAGGATTCAAACTCTACGATCGGCATGCCATAGGTGTGGGGAAAGAGTTTCTTGATTTCCTCCTGGTCAGCCACTGATTCGGTGGCTTCTCCCACCTTCACCTTTACCGGGCCTTGAAGGGCTTTGGGCAGCTTGGGCTGGTATTCAGACCTCACTCTCTGAAGCGCGCTCTTTTTCATCTTTTTTACGTTTGTTTTTGGGTTGCGTTAGATATGTGCAAATTTAAAAAATCTGACTCAATTAATCAAGATAAATGCGAGCCTTAAACAGCCCTTATTTGAATTTTAGCGATTCCCGAGATGGACCACTGCAAACGTCTCATCAATATTGCTAATACAGGGTAATCAGATTAATTAATTTGGCAACGATATAGTATTTGTACAAGATATAGAAAAATTTAACATTTTTCACTAAAGTCAGACAAAACAAGAGAGGTTATACTCATTCTTATAGAAAAAATCTATAGGACCAAATACTAAATTTTTGCCTTAATTTTAGCTGAATCATATTTGTTATTACTGTTAGAATTAGGTATATTTGCACTTGGTGGCCTAAAGAAAAGGCCTGATGAAAAATTATGACAGTGAAATGGAATTATCAGCCCCTCTCTCCGGCACAAAAGGAGAAAGCCGAAGCCATGCTCCCACAGTGTGGCGACGACCCTACTGTGGCTGAACTCCTTATCCGTCGTGGTGTGGAAACTCCTCAGCAGGCCTCTTCATTCTTTTCCCCGGCAATTTCCGACCTCCATGACCCTTTCTTGATGCAAGACATGCACAAGGCGGTCAACCGCTTGAACAAGGCTATGGGCTCAAAAGAGAGGATCATGATTTATGGCGATTATGATGTCGATGGGACAACCGCCGTAGCCCTTGTATATAAATATTTACAAAACTATTACAGCAATATAGAATACTATATCCCTACCCGTTATGAGGAGGGATACGGCATCTCCATGAAGAGTATCGACTATGCAGCCGAGAACAATGTAAAGCTCGTCATAGTCTTAGATTGCGGAATAAAGGCAATTAACGAAATCGCCTACGCCAAACAGAAGGGAATAGATTTTATAATCTGTGACCACCACATGCCCGATGAAGTCTTGCCGGAGGCTGTGGCTATCCTGAATCCCAAGATGCCGGGCAGCAATTATCCTGAGAAACATCTTTCAGGTTGTGGAGTAGGCTTTAAATTCATGCAGGCATTCGCCCAAAGCAACGGTCTTTCCAACCATAACGAACTCGAGTCGCTGTTGGATCTTGTGGCGGTCAGCATAGCCGCTGATATTGTGCCAATCACAGGAGAAAACCGTGTCATGGCTTATCATGGACTCAAACGGCTGAACTCCAATCCTAATTTAGGATTGAGAAGCATTATTCGGCTTTGCAAACTCACCAACAAAGACATCACAATAAGCGACGTGATTTTCAAGATCGGGCCACGCATCAATGCTTCCGGAAGAATGCAAAGCGGTGTGGAAGCCGTAGATCTTCTGGTATGCCGAGATCTTCATGAGGCCTATGAGAAGGGTAAGGATATCGATCAATATAATCGAGACCGAAAAGAACTGGATAAGAAAATCACAGAAGAGGCCAACGATATAATCTCCAAAAATGTCAACATTGTGCAAGGGAAAAAGTCGATTGTCATCTACAATAAAGACTGGCACAAGGGGATTATCGGCATCGTAGCCTCACGCCTAACCGAGCTTTATTATAAGCCGGCCGTGGTTTTGACATGCTCCAACGGACTTGCCACCGGCTCGTCGAGATCAGTGCAGGGCTTTGATATTTATTCAGCGATAAATTCTATGAGGGATCTTCTTCAGAATTTTGGAGGCCATCCCTATGCTGTGGGCCTCTCACTCAAAGAAGAAAATATTCCCGAGTTCCGTAGAAGATTTGAGGAATACGTATCGGAAAATATCAAGCCCAATCAGCTTCAGCCCATGACTGAAATTGATGCGATTATAGAATTTGCCGACATCACCCCGACTCTTATTTCCTATTTGAAAAAATTCAGCCCTGTGGGCCCCGGCAATCAGAATCCTGTGTTTTGCACCAGAAACGTATTCGATTTCGGCACAAGTCGCCTGGTAGGTAAAAATTTGGAGCATATCAAGCTGGAATTGGAAGACAACAGCACAAGCCGGGTAATAAGTGCCATAGCCTTCAATATGGCCCCATATTTTGAACATATACATTCCCATAAACCTATTGACATCTGCTATACTATCCAGCAGACGCGCCACCTCGACGGCAACGATTCTATCCAGCTGATGATCCGCGACATCCGTCCCTCGCAGCAAGCATAATAAATTTCTATGCCATCCCCCAATCTTGACATCCATTCAGTGCTCAAAAAATATTGGGGCTACGATTCATTCCGTCCTCTCCAAGAGGATATTATCCTCTCCGTCTTAAATGGGAAAGACACTTTGGGGCTAATGCCTACAGGAGGGGGTAAGTCAATCACATTTCAAGTGCCGGCTCTTTGTTTTGAGGAGGGACTCACCATTGTGGTGACCCCATTGGTTTCCTTGATGAAAGACCAGGTAGACAATTTGAAAAAAGCAAGAGTCAAGGCAGCCTATATTCATTCCGGCATGACGGCCAAGGAGTTGAGAATGGCATGGGAATTAATCATCAATGGAAGGGCACGCATACTCTATATCTCGCCTGAACGTCTGTCGAACGACCGGTTTTTACTTGAGCTTAGGAACTTAAAAGTCAATATAATTACTATCGACGAGGCTCACTGTATTTCCCAATGGGGTTATGATTTCCGTCCCTCTTATCTCAATATCAGCAAATTGAGAAAAATCAAGCCGGGAGTGCCTGTACTTGCTCTGACAGCCACTGCCACTCCGGAGGTGGTGAGAGACATAATGGACAATCTGGACTTCAGGGAACCTAATATGTTCAAAAAAAGTTTCTCACGCGAAAATATAAGTTATATAGTCAGGAAATCCGATACTAAAATCAACGATATATTCCATATCCTGTCAAGAACTACAGGGAGTTCCATTGTGTTTGTCAGAAGTAGGAAGCGGACACGGGAAATTTCTGAATATCTCAACAATTGCGGTATTTCTTCCACTTACTATCATGCAGGCCTAGATGGCTCCATCAAAACCGATCGACAAAATCAATGGAAGAGAGGGGAGGTCAGAGTAATGGTGGCAACAAACGCCTTCGGTATGGGTATCGATAAATCGGATGTTCGACTTGTTGTGCATTATGATGTCCCTCCGACACTGGAAGAATATTACCAGGAGGCGGGTAGAGCAGGTCGTGACGGACTACCTTCTTATGCTGTGTTGCTTACATCAAAAAGCGACAAAAGTCTTATGCACAGGAGAATCACCCAGGCATTTCCTCCTCGCGCCTTAATTAAAGATATCTACGAACAGGTCTGTAATTTTCTCCATGTGTCGGTAGGAGAGGGTTATGAAATGGTCAGGGAATTCGACATAACCCGTTTCTGCAAATTATTCGGACGCGAAGAGAAACAATGCCGAGCAGCTCTCCACCTGCTTTCTCGATCACAATACATGCATCTGCATGAGGACTTCGACAATAGATCCAGGATGAGAGTGGTCTGTGAGAGGGAGGAACTCTACGACATCCACTTCGACTCAAAGTTGACAGAACAGGTGCTTGCAATGGCATTGCGTTTATATACCGGGATTTTTATTGACTTCGTCTTCATTTCTGAAACTCTAATCGCCCAACATCTTGGAGTCTCAACCCGAGAAATCTATGAAGCACTCTTGGAGCTCAACCGGATGAAAATAGTGAGCTACATTCCAAGGTCTGGGGCGCCACTCCTTTATATGCCCACAGCACGCGAAGAAAAGACGTCGCTGATTATTCCTATCCAGGTTTATGAAGAACGTAAGCAAATAATGGAAAAAAGGACTGAGGCTGTAATCGATTTCACTCACGACAACTCAAGCTGCAGGGTTAGAAGACTATTGAGATATTTCGGAGAAGAAATGTCGACAGATTGCGGGAAGTGTGATGTCTGTCGTGAAAGAAAGAAGACTTCGTCTTCAAGACGCAATAATCAGGAAGACTCAATAAAAAAAATTCTGGGACTTCTTCAAATGCATCCGGAGGGATTGAGGTTGTTTTATATTTTGTCGCAGGGAGGGCCAGACCAGACTTTGACTAAAAAAAACCTTGCATTCTTGTGTGGTGAAGGTTTTGTGAGATATAGCGATAATCTATATTTTTATAACGATGAAAGGTAGGTTCTTTTCTTTTATGGTTATAGCCGTATGTATGTTTGCGGTTATGAATTGTGGGAGAACAGACGGCACTTCCGATCCCCATGGAGCCCATATCGATACCCTCCGAGTGGTGACCTTATATGGCCCGACTTCCTATTTTGATTATCGGGGCGAAGAAATGGGCATAGATTATGAAAATGTTAGAAGGTTTGCCGATGAAGAAGGAATGGTTGTTGAAATCCGGGCTCTCACCAATATTAATGAGCTTATCGGGGCTCTTAAATCAGGAGAGGCTCATTTGGCTGCCTATCCTGTGCCAATAATAGCTGAATATAAAGAAGAGGTTGAATATTGCGGCCCCGTTGAGGTAAGCCGACAGCTGTTGGTGCAACGTAACACCGGAGAAAGAGTGGAGGATGTCACTCAACTGGTGGGAAAGGAAGTTTATGTTGAGAAAGATTCAAAATATTTTTACAGGCTTCGCAATCTTAACGAAGAATTGGGAGGAGGGATAGATGTGAAATATTTTGACAGCGATACAATCGTTGCCGAAGATCTTCTAAGGAAAGTGGCCTTGGGAGAAATAGATTATGCAGTGGTCGATTCCCAAACAGCCTTTTTGTATGGCACTGAAAACCGGGGCCTCGATCTAGGCCTTCCATTGAGCTCAGACCAGGCAGGATCGTGGGCAGTAGCGCCAGGACTTGACAGTCTGGCCGCAAAAATCAACAGGTGGGAGAATCAGACTCATTCTTCTGATGCGGTTAAGGAGATTTACAAAAGATATTACGACAAGGCAACTTCCGCCTCGTTTGATGCCAATCTCTCATATTTCAAGAAACTTGGTCTTGAAAAAGGTGGAAAAGTGTCAGACTATGACGGACTATTCAAAACCTATGCTCCGCTTGCACGCGCCGATTGGGAGCTCCTGGCTGCTATAGCTTTCTGTGAATCGCGATTTAATCCTTCTGTGGAATCAAGGTTTGGTGCCTATGGTCTTATGCAGGTGATGCCCTCAACTGCCTCGGCAATGGGGATTGATCCCTCGGGCCTCTCATCACCCGACATCAATGTGAAGGCGGCTGCCAAAATACTTGCCAAACTCGACGATTCTTTGAAGGGGAAAGTAGAGGATCCTGAGGAGCGAAAGAAATTTGTGGTAGCTGCATATAATTCCGGATTGGGGCATGTATATGATGCCATAGCCTTAGCAGAAAAAGTGGGACTGGACCCCCAAAAATGGACAGGTAATGTAAGTATTGCTGCCTTGATGAAATCCAGACCCGAATATTATAATGATCCGGTGGTGAAACATGGGTATTTCCGTGGAAGGGAAACTGTAGATTTTGTAGATCATGTTTCATCCATTGAAAGATATTTGCAGTCTTTTAAAAATAAGAGCTGAAGGAGACTGACTTAAATACTGAATCAGAAAAAACCTGAAACTTTAATGACAAAATAAAAATATGAAAAAGAAAAAATTAATTTTAGGAGTATCAATGATGCTTCTTTGTGCAGTGAGCTTCCAATCATGTATCGGCAGTTTTTCGCTGACCAACAAGGTTTTGACATGGAACCGCCACGTCAATAATAAATTTGTCAACGAACTTGTGTTTTTTGCATTCTGGTTTTTGCCGGTTTACGAAGTGACAGCAATTGCAGATCTCCTTGTTATCAACTCAATTGAATTTTGGAGCGGCAACGTGCCCTTGGAATCCAACAATCGGATAATCGAGACCGAAGATGGCAATTATTTGATTGCTGTGAATGAAAAAGGCTATACGGTAGATTCCCCGGACGGAAATGTATTGCACTTTTCTTACGATTCCAAGAGTCAAATGTGGAGTTTCTCAGTCAATGATGGAGAGGCCTACGATTTCCTTCAATATTCAGATGACGACCACGTTAAAATAATAGGCACCAATGGTGAATTTGTAGATGTCGAATTAAGCAAGGACGGAATTGATTCATTTAAAGCTAACCTTCAACAAACCTGGATGGCTTTAAATAATAATAAGGAATAATTCGCCCTTTTGATAAAAATTAGAATACAATAAAAAAAATTGAGGTTACGTTAATCAAAACAAGATACTAAATTGTTATAATGTCAAACAATTAAAAAATAATAGAATATGAAAGCAATTCACATTGTATGTGCAGTAGTCGGCGGAGCCATCGCAGGTGCAGCCGTAGGTCTTCTTGTAGCCCCTGAGAAGGGAAATGAAACCCGTAAGAAAATCATGAAGGTGCTCAAGGATAAAGGTATTTGTCTGAAGAAAGACAAGCTTGAAGAGCTCGTTGATGAAATTGAAGACCAGATTGAGAATGTACTTTAATGTTTTCCTATAAAAAAGAATTCCTATGAAAGCATTGAATATTCTTTACGCGTTCCTTGGAGGCGCTATTGTAGGCTGCTCGGCAGCTATCCTTTTTGCTCCTGAAAAAGGGGAAGACATTAGGGAAAAGATTTGTAACCTTGTAAAGAGGAAAGGAATTAAAATCAGTGATGCAGAGGTCGACGAACTTGTGGCCGAACTCGCCAGAACTGAAGAATAAAATCATGGGAGGGTGAGACTTTAAAAGACTCACCCTCAGTTTTTTTATCCCCCACTTGAATATAGAATCCAACATGCGACCGAAAATAACAGATGAAATCCGCGAACTACTTTCACAAAGTGTGAATTGGGCAAAGCTTGAGATTGAATATCTAAAGCTGACAGCTGCAGAAAAACTCATTATACTTATCAGTATGATGGTGATCGGTATCGTGGTGTTAATACTCCTTCTGCCGGCAATATTGATGTTTCTCTTTGCTCTTGCGCAAGTCTTTATCGGATTTATGCCGATTGCGGTGGCTTATGTCTGTGTCGGTGGGATTGTGTTACTTTGTCTTGGAATCCTCGTATTGTTTAGAAAGCAACTCGTGATTAATCCCGTGGCCAAATTCATAAGCAAGGTGCTTCTTGACAACCCACGCAGCAAACGTCTTTCAAATAAGAAATAAACATCCTAAAATAACAATCGAGCAAATCTATGAAGACACTGGAAGAAAAAGAAAAAGTGGCCCAGGAAATAATGGAACCCGAGAACAAGTTCAGGGGCTACACCATTGAGGAAATCAGGCTTCAAAGGGTGTTTGTGTCTCTTGAGAAGGATGCATGCAAATCAAGGATTTTGAGAAGCGTTGCGAATCTTCAGGAGGCTAATCCTCTCATGCCCGGCAATAAATCCAGCATAACGGGAAAGGCGGGAGCTTTAGCTATGAAGATGGTCAGCGGTCTTAATTATCTTGATTATATACTTCTCGGACTCTCTGTTTTCAAAGGCACTAGAAAAATATTCTCTTTTTTTAAGGGGAGGAAAAAGTAACTCATGTTGACGTTGCTTGCCGAATCAAAGACAATGTCGGCAAATCAAAACGAGGTTTCTGAAGAGTATTATAACTCTAATAAACCAATTCTGGAGGACATTGCCGACGCTTTAATGTTAAAAATGTCGGAGATGCAGCCTTCAGAAATAGCCGCTTCCTTAGCAATTAGTGGACAGTTGGCAGTCAAGGCTCGTAATCTGGCTTATGATTTTCCTTATAAACAGACGGGTTATCCTGCCTTGGAGGGTTTCACCGGGGAGGCTTTTCGCAGTCTTGATATTTCCACTCTTTCGCCGCAAGCTTTGCAAAGGGCTGAGAGAGATTTGAAATTTATTTCTTCTGTGTATGGCATATTGGATTCATCTTCTGTGATAAAACCTTATAGGAATGAATTCAATAAAGCCCTTAGAAAGGATGAAAAGTCACCGATACAGCTTTTTAAACCAAAAGTGACGGTGGAACTTGCAAAATATATCAAAGAAAATAAGGTCCAAGATATTATCAATCTCCTTCCCGCAGATGCCGATAAATGTATAGATTGGAAAATTTTACGTGCGTTCACAAAAGTACATAAGGTGGTTTTTCAAATTATGCAGCCTGACGGCACTTTAAAGACTCCTATCGCGAAAAGACTCAAGGAACTTCGAGGCCTAATGGCACGCGATATTCTGATGAACGGAATTTCCACATTTTCGGAACTTATAAACTTCGAATCAGACCACTTTGTATTTTCCCCTGAACATTCAAAACCTCTTCTTCCGGTTTTTCTTGCTGATTAAAACCTTGGATTGAAGAAGGCTTTTTTATCCTTAAATTTTTGCAAATTAAACTAAAGGACTTATATTTGCATTATATAATAAGGAGATGAGGGAACGATAACACCACATCAAAGATTATTGGGAAACTCATCAAATTAATATGAACTACCGAGGAACGCGACCGCACTAATGGCGGGCCCCACGTCGCAAGACGTTGCCCTCTTTAGGGCACAGGCGGATTACAAAGGTGCGGGTGGCACTCAAATCCTGACTATCGGAGTTTCATCATAATTCCCTTTGGTGTGGCTTT